>JAGGWL010000302.1 GCA_021157555.1 Deltaproteobacteria bacterium
GCAGATTCTCCGCTATTGTTTCCATCAACTCATTACGGCTTATGTGTGGAAACAGACTGACTATTTCCTTTATTTCCTCAATTTCCTGAATTGTAATTTTGCGACCGCATTGGTTTATACTGCTGATCTTTTTCTTGAGCATAAAGTGTTATTCCTTAATGTATCTCCAAATCTTTTTGCAGATTGTTCAATCGGTATTCCATGCCAAACAGGTCTGTTAATAGCGCATCAATCTCTGCTTCTTTTCCGTTTTTGATCATCTTAACAAGTCCTTTGGATATAAGCTGTTCAAAAAGATGCTTGTGCGCTTCGGGCTCATGCTCACAGCTTAACAGCTTTTTACGGATAGCACCCATTAATTGCAAAAATTTTGCATATTCATCGCCATACTCTTTTTCAAGCCGTTGCCTCAACTTTTTTGCAAAAGCAGGACTTTTTCCGGAAGTTGAAACGGCTATTACAAGATCGCCTCTGTGAACTATGGCCGGAAGGATAAAATTGCACACCTTGGGCCTATCCGCAATATTACAGAGCAGATTGAACTGTTCCGCATCTTTATGAATCTGTTTGTTTAATTCGTCATTGTCGGTTGCTCCAATAACAAGAAAAACTTTTTCATCAATATCGGATGTCTTGTAAGGTCTTTTTTTTAATTTTATAAAACCGTTATCGGCGAGTTTTTGTATCTCTTTCGTAACTGCAGGGCTGACAACTGTAAGTGCTGCGCCGCATTCGAGAAGTGTTTCGACTTTTCGCGAGCTAACCGAACCGCCTCCTATAACCAAACATTTTTTATTTTTTATATCAAGATTAACAGGATAATATTTCATTTCTGTGTTTCCATTCCTATTTGTGTTTCATTGTTCTGCTCTTTGAGATTATCTTTTTTGTTATTCCAGGAAATAGAGGTGCTTCCATTTTTGGCTCCATTGCCATGTTCAAGCAATAAAGGTAAGGTATTCTTTTTCTCATATTCCAACTGAAGGCGGTACTTCTCGACCTCCATATGATTTTCCATAGTTTTTTTTGCCAGATTATACTTCAGATAAACTACCCATATTATAAATCCGCCAAATGCTGCGGCCATTGATATAAATGCCCACTTATATTCGATTAATGTCTCAATACCCACTTTGCCAAGATAAGTAATAAGATTCGGTATCACCCAGTAGGAAAAAATAGCCAAAAATACAAGAAATCCTATTGTAAAAATATTGAGCTGGCTGATAGTTTTTAATATCTTTTCAAATTGTGTGTCATATTCAGTGTTGAGAGAATCATTTTTATTATGTTGATATTTGTTTCCATAAAATAGTGATATATAAGCTTGTACGACAAAAGCAAATAACAAAATTATACATACAGGCACCCCAACAGCCGCAGCGAACCAGGCTCTGAACGGGAAAGGGTATTCTTTAGTAACAAGTTTTACATTGTACTGTTCCAATGGACCAAAGGCTTTTTCAAAATAATATTTATTAAAATCGCTTAAATTTTTGCCATTAGTTTCATGAATAACATTACCCTTGCTGTTTAGTACCTGAAGCCACGATTTCCGCCCTGATTTCATTGCCGCCATAGCAAATATCTCAAGCTCAATTAAAAAAATAATAATACCTATTACTGTTAGCAATATTTTATGTTCTCTAAGTAGATCAAAAATATTTTTATTTGTTGACATCAAAATCCTGTTTATCCTTTAATCCTGATTTAGACAGTGTGTAAATTTTATTAATATTTTTTATATGAAAGTGCCTAAAGTGGTAGAGACAAGGCATGCCTTGTCTTATTTGAGGCGGAGACAAGGCATGCCTTGTCTCTACTTTAACCTCTCCTTCAGATAAGTATATCGCATTCTGGTTTTATCGTTCTTTATTCCTATTGCCAGCGCTTTTTTTGTGCCAACTAATACAACCAGCTTTCGCCCTCTTGTCACGGCTGTATAAATAAGATTGCGCTGCAAAAGTATGTAATGCTGGGTGAGGACAGGCAGAACTACAACAGGATATTCTGAACCCTGGGACTTGTGGACAGAAATAGCATAAGCCGGTACTATTTCATCCAGATCATTAAAATCATATGCTATTCTTCGGCCATCAAAAGAGATATTTACCTCCTGATCCTCGGTCGACACTCGTACTATTTTACCGATGTCTCCGTTAAATACATTTTTGTCATAATTGTTTCTGATCTGCATTACTTTATCATTTACCCTGAAATTTTTATTACCACGCATAATTCCGCTTCCTGAGGGGTTTAACGCTTCCTGTAACTTTATGTTAAGATTGCCTGCACCGGCCACGCCCCTGTGCATGGGAGATAATACCTGGATATCATTCATAGAATCAAACCCGAACGAACCTGGTATCCTTTCCTTGACCAGCCTTACGATAATATCAAGCACCTTATCCGGATCTTCCTGTTCTATAAAATAAAAATCATTTTTTTTACCTGTTAGTTTTAAATCCGGCATTAAGCCTTTATTTATTCTGTGGGCATTTAGAATAATTCTGCTTTTACCGGCCTGCCTAAAAATTTCATTCAGAGTTACAACAGGTACCAGACCGGACTCAATGATATCATTAAGTATATTGCCCGCGCCCACAGAAGGAAGCTGATTCACATCACCAACCAAAATGAATTTGGCTTCCTGCGGGATCGCTTTTAAAAGATAATACATCATTATTGTATCTATCATAGATGCTTCGTCAATAATGATAAGATCACACTTTAATGGTTTTTTTTCATTTTTCTGAAATCCTCCGTTTACAAAACTGTACTCCAGAAGACGATGAATTGTTTTTGCTCCATATCCGGTTGTTTCAGTCATCCGTTTTGCAGCTCTGCCGGTGGGCGCGGCCAGCATAATCCGGTTTGTTATTTTTGAAAAAATTTTCAGGATCGCATTAATTATGGTGGTCTTGCCTGTACCGGGCCCTCCTGTAATAATCATCATTTTATTTTGATGCGAAGATGCTACAGCTTCGATCTGCTTTTCCGCCAGATTTATGGAAAGCTGCTCCTGAACCCATGCTAAAGCATTATCAGTATCTATGCTGCGCATGGAACCCGGCGAAAAAACAAGCCTCTTTATCATACTGGCAATCCTGGTTTCACACAAATAAAACTTTGCAAGATAGACTGCCTTATTGCTGGCGGTAAAATCTTCGATTCCGGCATTCAGATCTTCAATAACAATTTTTTTATCAATAGCAATTATACCGATTGCGTTAACAACAATATCTTTTTGAACCGCAAGTATTTCCACGCTCTTTTCTATAAGTTTTTCATAAGGATAATATACATGCCCGTCATCAGAAAGCTGATGTAATACATAGAGTATGCCAGCTTCTATCCTTTTTATGGAATCTTTGGAAAAGCCGAGTTTTTCCGCTATGCTATCAGCCGTTATGAATCCGATTCCATAAATGTCCTCCGCCAGGCGATAGGGGTTTTCAGTAACTATTTGAATAGAATTATCCCCATATTCCCTGAATATTTTGACGGCATAACCTGAACTTACCCCATGAGTCTGAAGGAAAAGCATAACATTTCTGATCTCTTTTTGCTCTTCCCATGCTTTTTCGATCATATTTATACGTTTTTTGCCTATACCATCAACCTCAACCAGTTTTTCAACATGATGCTCAATAATATTAAGAGTTTTTTTGGAAAATTTTTTTACTATGCGACCGGCCATTACAGGTCCGATACCCTTAATAAGACCTGAGCCGAGATATTTTTTTATACCATAAAGGGTGGCTGGAACTTCTGTTTTATAATTAACCACCTTAAATTGTTCACCAAATTTTGGATGAACAGCCCATTCCCCCTCCATTTTAAGAATTGCCCCGGGTATTGGTGACATCAAATTCCCAACCACCGTTACAAGGTCTTTCTGCCCGAACACCTTAAGTCTTGCAATTGTAAAACCGTTCTCTTCATTGCAGTAAGTTATTCGTTCAATCTGACCATCAAGATTTACAAGCATAAATAAATTCTTTTCATCAGAAATAAGAAACGATAATAATTCATCCTAAAAATAAATATTTTAATATCGCTGGATATAAAATTCAAGATTTTAATTAAAAGTCTAATCTATAAATCCTGATTCAGACAAGAAAGAATGCCATAATTTTTATCCTTTACAGCATATCAAGATTATGCTATTAAGTAAGGTTCTAAGATTCAAAAAATAAAAGGATCTGTTATGAAAAAAGAAGATGTTGAATATTTTCGTGATCGGCTTACAAACCGCCTCGACGAGCTTATTGCCAGGGCAGGTGATACAGTTTCAGGAATGACTACCCAAATTGAAAATTTCCCGGATCCAACCGACAGAGCATCATTAGAAGAAGATCGTAATTTTATGCTTCGGATAAGGGACAGGGAAAACAAGCTTATCAAAAAAATCAAAAAAGCTCTTGTTCGTATTGATAACGGCACATTCGGAATTTGTGAAACCTGCGAGGAAGAGATTTCTTTTGAAAGGCTCAATGCCAGACCGGTTACAACTCAATGCATTGAATGTAAAACCAAAGAAGAGGCTTTTGAAAAATCCATTGGATTGTAACAATATTGATCTTCATATCCATTCCACAGCTTCCGATGGAACCTTAACGCCTGTCGAAATCCTCGCCATGGCACGGGAACTTAAGCTGGGTGCCATAGCGATCACAGATCATGATACTATTGATGGCCCAAGAGAGCTTCTTTCTCTTGGCATTCCTTTGGATATTAAATTTTTAACAGGGGTCGAAATAAGCGCATCATGGCCGTCCTCATTTTCCCTGGGCGGCAGTTTGCATATTTTGGGCTATGGTATAAAAATAGACGACCCTCTAATGAACCAGGCCCTGGATACTCTTCAGGAGGCCAGAAAAAATCGAAATCCAAAAATCATAAAGCTCCTCAACAAGTTTGGGTGTGATATATCCATGGATGATATCATAAAAGAGGCTGGCCCAGATGGACAGGTCGGAAGGCCGCATATTGCCAGGGTAATGATAAAAAAAGGTTTTGTTGCTTCTATTACTGATGCTTTTGATCAATACCTCGCTACAGGCAAGCCTGCATATGTTGACAAATACCGCATTGAATGCCACAAGGCGGTCGAAATGATACTGAACGCCGGCGGTATCCCCGTACTTGCTCATCCAGTTCTTTTACAAATAGAAAGCAATGAAAGTCTGGAAAAATTTATCAGCACTTTAACCGAAATGGGGCTTAAAGGGATTGAAGTCTATTATTCTGACCATACCTCAAAAGATATTGCATACTATAAAAATATTGCACAAAACAATGGGCTGATAATGACAGGTGGTTCTGATTTTCATGGTTCATTAAAGCCGACAATAAAAATGGGTTCCGGAAAAGGGGATCTCTCTGTACCATATACAGTATATGAAAACTTAATAAGTGCAATGAGAGATATGCAGTAATTTAAAAATGAACAATAACAATCTTGCCGAATTTATACAAAAACTTCATTATAAATTTAAAAATATCGCTTTTCTTGAAGAGGCATTGAGACATCGTTCCTATGTCAATGAACAGAATGTTGAGCTGAAAGATAATGAACGGTTTGAATTTCTTGGAGATGCTGTTTTAAGCCTTGTAATTGGCAACATTCTTATGTTGCGCTATCCTGAATTTAACGAGGGTGACCTCTCTATGAATCGCGCAGATCTTGTTAATGAAACCCAGCTTGCTGCAATAGCCCGCACCCTGCTTATAGGCCAATACGTACAGCTTGGTAAAGGAGAAATGCAGACAAACGGCAGGGAGAAAGATTCAATTCTTTCGGATACATACGAAGCCGTAATAGCCGCTGTTTATCTGGATGGCGGTTTTGCTGCTGTTTACGCTATGATTGAATACCATTTTTCTTCATTGTTCGATTCCATAACCGCCAGAAACGCAAAACATTATTATAAAAGTCGGCTTCAGGAACTTGTTCAGTCGAAACGTCATCTAATACCACATTATAAAACTATTGATGAAAGCGGTCCGGATCACGACAAAACTTTTGCTGTGCAATTGAATGTAGGCAAATTATCCACTGCAGGGACAGGGAAAAGTAAAAAACTGGCTGAACAGGATGCAGCCAGAAAAGCTCTTGATATAATAGAACAAAAAAACCTTGATAGCATCTAAAAAATCTGTGAGTTACTCACCATGCCAAAACCTTTTATCATACCTGTATTCATCCCGAATGCCGGGTGTCCTCACCATTGCGCCTTTTGCAACCAAAGGCCAATAACAGGCGCTGATGACAGACTAATATCTCCTGAAAAAATCGAACTTATAGCAGACCATTTTCTTGATTTTAAAAAAGAAAATCGCGGCACAGTTCAGATTGCATTTTATGGCGGCAACTTCCTTGGCCTGAAAACCGATTATATGCTCTCTCTTCTTGATGCATCATCAAAATTAGTAAAAAAGGGCAGAGTGGATAGCATCCGATTCTCAACCAGGCCTGACACTATTGTCAAAGAAAATCTTGAAATTATAAGCCGTTTTCCTGTATCTACCATAGAAATCGGAGTTCAGTCCATGGATAATGAAGTGCTGCAAAAATCCGAACGTGGGCATACTTGTCAGGAAACTGAACATGCTTTTGTTATGCTTAAAAAAGCTAAAGATGCTAATAATACCAAATATCAAACAGGTGCTCAATTAATGGTGGGGCTGCCTGGAGATGATGAAAGCAAATGCCTTGCTTCATGCCGCAGTATCGCAAAGATGCAGCCTGACTTTGTAAGAATTTATCCCACTGTAGTTATAGATGGTTCCCTTCTCGCCAAATGGTATAAAAGCGGCGAGTACAGCCCAATGCCTCTTGAAAAGGCTGTTACACTTGTAAAAAAAATTTACCTGATCTTCACAAAAAGAAAAATCAAGGTTATAAGAATGGGGCTTCAAGCTTCATCCGACCTTGAAAAAGGCTCTACAGTTCTGGCCGGGCCTTATCACCCAGCATTCGGCCATATGGTTTTTTCAGAAATTTTCCTGGACAAAGCTGAAAAAATTCTGAATATGGGAAACATACATCATGATGATATTCTCATAAAAGTACACCCTGCCAGTATTTCAAAAATGAGAGGCTTAAAAAATAAAAATATCGTAATATTAAAAGAAAAATATAAAATAAAAAATATCCGTATTGTTTCCGACCCGGGCATTGGAATTGATGATTGTGCGATTACATTTCCTTGACAAAATGATTCCACAAGCTTAAATAACAAGGGTAAAATAACTTCCACAACTATGCGCCTATTTGTGGAAATTATTTTATTCCCGTTCTCCTGAGAAATTAAACGCTGAATTTAGGGGAACGATTCCTACAGTAGTGTCTGTTCCCCGAACAGCTCTATAATACAGAAATCATTCATCATTTTTATATAAATTATGTTTCAAA
>JAGGWL010000165.1 GCA_021157555.1 Deltaproteobacteria bacterium
ATTTTTTACTTGGTTAACGGAACACGGTGCAATTCCGTGGCGGTCCCGCCGCTGTAATCTGAAATATTGATCGCTTGTAAAATTTTTTACTGTCACTGGGTCATAAAAAATAATCCGGGAAGGCGCGATTGATTGTTATCAGTAAGTCAGAAGACGAACCGATACTTTTTACGATAGAATGCGATGGCAAAGGGTTCTGTAGATCATTGATAGATTTCCATATAATTAATTTCCTTACAAAATTAATTATATGAAAATCTATCTGTTCTGCCGGAACCCTTTTTTTATTTCTGGCGGATCATTTTTTTACAATAAGGAAAATAATTATGAAAACCCAGATTGAATCAGCACAAGAAGGAATTATTACGGACCAGATAAAAAAAGTCGCGGAAGATGAAAATTTTACTCCTGAAGTTATTCGCGATAGAGTTGCTTCCGGAGAAATCGTTATTCCAAATAATCCCAAACGAATAAATCAGAAAGTTGTTGGAATAGGCCGCGGTCTTAGAACCAAAGTTAACGCATCTATCGGCACTTCATCCGATATATGCGATATTGATGCTGAAATCCGCAAGGCTAAAGCTGCTGAAGAAGAAGGCGCAGATACTCTTATGGAGCTGTCTGCGGGAGGCGACCTTGACGCAATACGCAGGGCTGTTCTGGCAAATACCAATTTGCCGGTGGGCAACGTTCCCCTGTATCAGGCATTCCATGAGGCAACGCGAAAATACAAAGATCCCGGTAAGATGGATCCTGAATATCTTTTCGATCTTATTGAAAAGCAGTTGGCAGACGGTTTAAGCTTTATGGCGATCCATTGCGGTATTAACCGATATACTATTGAAAGACTGCGCAAACAAGGTTACAGATATGGAGGCCTGGTATCAAAAGGCGGCACATTCATGGTTTCCTGGATGGACAGAACAGAAAAAGAAAACCCCCTTTATGAACAGTTTGACAGGGTCTGCGAAATAATGAAAAAATATGATGCTGTTTTGTCACTAGGCAACGGCATCAGAGCAGGAGCTATCCATGACAGCCATGACCGTGCTCAAATGGCCGAGATGGTTATCAATTGCGAACTTGCTGAAGAAGGGAGGAAAATGGGATGTCAGATGATGGTTGAAGGTCCCGGCCATGTTCCTCTTGATGAAATTGAGGGGAATATCATGCTTGAAAAAAGGATGAGCGGGAATGCCCCATACTATGTTCTCGGCCCTATTCCAGCAGATACAGGCGCAGGCTATGATCATATTGTTGCTGCTATCGGTGCTGCCAGTTCCAGCAGATTCGGCGCAGACCTTATCTGTTACATCACCCCGGCCGAACACCTTGCCCTGCCCAATGAGGATGATGTTCGAGAAGGTGTCAGAGCAACCCGTATTGCGGTGCGAGTAGGAGATATTGCCAAGTATCCTGAGCGTCGTGAAAATGAAAAAAAGGCTGCTAAAGCCAGGCGCGATATGCGATGGGGAGATCTTGAAAAAGTGTTGATGTTTCCTGATATAGCACGTGCTGTGCGTAAAAGCAGAGAACCCTCAAAAAAAGAAACATGCACAATGTGCGGTGATTTTTGTGCCATGAAAAAAGGAATGGAAGTCTTTACCTCTGATATTGCAGGTGACAAGATTTCTGAATAAAAAAATGAATCTATTAGATACAACAATTAAGAATATAGAATCTACGGATCTGCTTATATACCAGAAAGCTTTGGATCGTCTTGCGCAGCAGGCCCGCCCGGCGGGAAGTCTCGGAATACTGGAATCGCTTTCTGCCAGGCTGGCTGCAATAAAAGGCAGAATAGATGTTAAATTAAAACAAAAAGTTATCATTACCTGTGCAGGTGATCACGGCGTTGTCGCAGAAGGAGTAACCCTCTTTCCACAAGAAGTTACAGCCCAGATGGTTTATAATTTTATAAATGGAGGAGCTTCCATAAGTGTGCTGGCCCGTCATGCCGGTGCACGGGTAGTTGTGGCTGATCTTGGAGTGAACCATGATTTTAAACAGGATCTTCCCATTTTTCATAAAAAAATCCGTAAAGGAACCGGGAATATGGCTGTAGAGCCTGCCATGACAAGAGCTGAAGCAATACGATCTATTGAAGCAGGAATAGAGATCGTTGATGAACTTCTGCAGCAAGGCCCTGTCGATATAATCGGAACAGGTGATATGGGTATCGGAAACACAACTCCGTCAACTGCGATTATAGCCGCTTTTTCAGGTATAGAGGTTGAAAAACTTACGGGCCGGGGAACAGGCATAAATGATAAAACTCTTAAGCATAAAATTTCAATAATAGAAAAAGGGCTTGCATTACATAAGCCTGACCCTGAAGATCCTGTTGATATTCTGTCCAAAGTCGGTGGATTTGAGATTGGAGCTTTGGCAGGAATTGTTATCGGTTGCGCCAGCCGAAAAATTCCTGTTATTTGTGATGGCTTAATTTCAACAGCCGGCGCTCTTATCGCATGTGAGATAGTGCCTGCTGCCAGAGAATATCTCTTTGCAAGCCACAATTCTGTAGAAGCAGGTCATAAATTTATGTTTGATCGTCTTGGACTCTCTCCTTTACTCGATTTAAAATTTAGATTGGGAGAAGGTACAGGCGCTGCTGTAGCAATGGAAATTCTGGATGCTGCAACCCGTGTGCTGGCTGAAATCAAAACCTTTGAAGAAGTCGGCATAAAAGGTGCTCCGTGAAGCTCCATGTAACCAGCCTGGGCTGTGCAAAAAACATGGTAGATACGGAGTTTATGATAGGAAAGCTTTTGAAATCAGGCTGCTCATTGACTGAATATCCTGAAGAAGCTGAAATAATAATAATAAATACTTGCAGCTTTATTGAATCTGCAATTAACGAATCCATAGATACTATTCTTGAACTTGCAGCATTTAAGCAAAACGGAAACTGTAAAAAGCTTATTGTAGCAGGATGTCTTCCGGAACGTTTTAGGGAAAAAATTGCGGATGCTCTCCCTGAAGTAGATTTTTTTCTTGGGACAGGCGCTTTTGACAAGATATTAGATGCTGTTAATGGCTCTTTTGACAATAGCGTTTGTTATTTGCCGGAGCCTAATTCTACTCCGTTACAAAAAGCTGATGATTCAAGATATCTTGCAACTCCCCATATGGCCTATATCAAAATTGCAGAGGGTTGCGACAAAAAGTGTACTTATTGTATTATACCAAAATTGCGCGGCAAACAGCAAAGCCGTACAATTACAGACATAGTATCTGAAGCAGACGCATTAATATCTGCCGGAGTAAAGGAGCTCCTGCTGGTGGCTCAAGAGACAACCGACTATGGCAGGGATCTGACATCAACCGATAATATTGAAAAACTGCTTGATGAATTATCAAAAATTTCTGATGATATATGGATCAGGATGCTTTACTCTCACCCGGAAAGTATTAATGAGTCTTTAATAAAAACCATAGCGTCTCATGATAATATTTGTTCGTATTATGATATACCCATTCAACATGTAAGTAATTCAGTATTAAAAAGGATGGGCAGACAATATACGAGTAATGATTTACATAAACTTTTTGAAACTATAAAACAAATAGATCCGCATGCTGCTTTAAGAACAACTGTTATGACAGGTTTTCCGGGTGAAACCGACAGGGATTTTCAGGAGCTTCTAAATTTTTTAAAGGAAATCCGTTTTACACATATGGGCGCTTTTATATATTCGGATTCGGAAGATATTCCTTCCCACAAACTGCCTGATCATGTTAATAAGGAGAAATCTGAAGAACGCTATAACCAGCTGATGTTTAATCAGGCAAAGATATCTCTTGAAAACAACCGGATGCATATAAACAAAATCTATAAAGTTCTGCTTGAAAAAATAACACCGGATGGTAACGTCAAAGGACGTACATATTTCCAGGCTCCGGAAGTAGACGGTTTAACATATATCACATCGAATATATCTGAAGCTGGTAATCATATAGGGCGTTTTGCAATGATTGAAATTACGGAAGCTCAGGAATATGATCTTACAGGCAAATTTTATGAGCACACTTTATGAGTCTACTTAAAAAAAAAATAATCTCCGAAGTAAAAAATGATCTTGCAGATATTGAAGAAGCTGTAAAAAATAATTTGAATCCTTATTTCGATCTGGTTTCGGATATTGCCAGTCACATTCTTTTTGCAGGCGGCAAAAGATTAAGGCCTCTTTTGATGATTCTGTCAGCAAAAATCTGTGGTAATACAAAAAAAGATTCCGCGGCAATTTCTTCAATATTTGAATACCTGCATACTGCTTCCCTTTTGCATGACGATCTTATTGATGACGCTTCGATGCGCAGAGGCAAGCCCGTGGCACATTCAATATGGGGCAATGCAGCCGCTGTACTTACCGGAGATTTTCTTCTCGCACGTTCACTCTCTATAGCCACAAAAACAGGTATACCTGAAGTAATAGAGGCTATTGCCGAAATTACTGAATATATGTCCCAGGGAGAAATTTTTCAGTTAATGAACAAGCAGCGTTTGGATCTTTCAGAAAAAGAATATATGGAGATTATAAAGTGCAAAACCGCAGTGCTTTTCCGGGGAGCATGCAGAACAGGCGCTCTTGTTGCTGGTGCTTCCAGAGATAAAAAAGACGCACTCTCTTTATATGGAATGAATCTTGGAATAGCTTTTCAAATGGCTGACGACCTTCTTGATTATACTGCTGATTCAAAACTCCTTGGGAAAAAAACAGGGGCAGACATTAGAGAAGGGAAATTAACACTTCCTGTTATTTATGCTCTGAATCAAGCAGATTCAAAAGATCGTCGATTTATTGAAACAATAATCAAAAATAAGGATTTTAATCTTTCCGATTTCACTAACCTGCAAGAATTGTTGAAAAAATATAAAAGCCTTTCCTATACAAAAAAAATAGCAAATGATTATGTTGAAAAGGCAAAAACTTCTCTTGATATTTTCAAACCTGTAAAAGCAAGGGAGACTCTCCTTGATATTGCCGATTACGCAATGGTCAGAAAAACATAATTAGGCACGGTTTTGAGTTTTAGGTTCTGAGTTTTGAGTTAAAAAAGAAAGCGATATCAGCAGCTTAGAAATTTTAAAACGAAATTAAAAACTATGTTCTGGGGTTTTCGTCTTCGTTCCTTATGGAGCTATAAATAGTTATTGATATTTTATTCATTCTTATTTATAATTATTTATTATGAGTAAAATATATAGAATAAACGAATTTACAAAAAGAATAGGAA
>JAGGWL010000142.1 GCA_021157555.1 Deltaproteobacteria bacterium
GCTTAAGAGATTACCTGTAACCGTTCACGGTTATAAATCAGTAGAATTCCTTAATTAATCATTCATCATTTTTATATAAATTATGTTTCAAAAGAAAATTGTATTATCAGCATTATCGGTTGTTTTGCTCATAATTACGGCATTATTTATGGTTTTTGATAAACTGGAAGCAGGAAGTAATGTCGATAAAAAGAATAATTCCCATATAAAATTTAATAATGCTCTATCTGACTTTCAGGATATACACATCTATTTTGCCGATATGAATAACTCTTTTTTAAGGGCCGAAAAGAGACGACTTATATATTCATCCAATCCGCCTGAATCAGGAGAGAATATTTTAAAAGTGTTGATTCAAGGACCTGGTCGAGGCCTTATGCGAACTATACCTGAAGGAACAAAAATTACGGCTTTATATATAACAGACGATGCAACCGCTTATGTTGACCTTTCCGGGGAAGTAAGAGATAATCATCCGGGAGGCGCCACAACCGAACTCTTAACCATATACTCAATAGTAAATTCACTGATTCTGAATATACCCGAAATTAAAAGGGTAAAAATATTAATATGCGGCCGCGAATCCCTGACTCTGGCAGGCCATATCAGTTTGCAGCCCTTTTTTAAGGCAAACATGCTTTTAATACGATGAAAACAAAAAATATAATAAATAAAATACGAAATATTGGTATTATTGCGCATATTGACGCAGGAAAGACTACCGTAACCGAACGAATTCTATTCTATACTGGCCGATCACATAAAATTGGAGAAGTCCATGACGGTGAGGCAGTAATGGACTGGATGCTTGATGAACAGGAACGTGGAATTACAATCACTTCTGCCGTTACAACCTGTATGTGGAAAGATTGTGCAATCCAGATAATAGATACTCCCGGTCATGTCGATTTTACAATAGAGGTAGAGCGCTCTTTAAGAGTGCTGGACGGAGCAGTAGGTGTTTTTTGTGCTGTTGGAGGAGTTGAGCCACAGTCCGAAACCGTTTGGCGTCAGGCAGATAAATACTTTGTCCCTAAAATAGCATTTATCAATAAACTTGACAGGATCGGTGCCAATTTTTTCGGAACAATAGCAATGATGAAAAAAAAGCTTAATGCTGAACCCCTGATCATTCAAATACCACTCGGCCTGGAAAATAAATTTACCGGCGTAATCGACCTTATTAATATGAAACAGATAGTCTACAGTGACGAGGCTATGGGAGAGACCTTCTCGACGGAAGAGATAATCTCCGATTATATAGACCAGGCCAATGAATACCGTGAGAAATTAATAGAATCGGTTGCCGAATATGATGATGAGATAATGGAAGCTTATCTGTCCGAAATTTCCATTGACAAAGATATGCTTGTATCTGCCATACGAAAGGCTACGATTGATCTTAAGCTTGTACCTGTTTTATGCGGCAGCGCATTAAAAAACAAAGGGATCCAGCCCCTGCTTGATGCTATCAATCTCTTTCTTCCAAGCCCTGTGGATATTCCTCCAATAAAAGGTGTTAATCCTGAAACAAAAGATATTATTGAATGCAGAGCTGACGACAAAGAACCTCTTGCAGCGCTTATATTCAAAGTATCCATGGCAGAAGGACGAAAACTTTCTTACCTGCGAATATATAGCGGGACGATCAAGGTCAAAGAAGATCTCTATAATCCTGCCCGCAAAACAAAGGAAAAGATTACCCGCATTCTCAGAATGCATGCTAACAAAAAAGAAAGAATAGAGAGAGCAGGCGCCGGCAGTATAGTAGGGATTGTAGGATTAAAGGAATCTTCAACCGGAGAGACCCTTTGCTCAATAGAAAGACCTGTTCTTCTGGAAAAAATGGAATTTTATGAACCTGTTATTTCTGTTGCGGTTGAACCTAAAACTCATGCAGACCAAGAGAAACTAACCAATGTAATAGAAAAATTTACCACCGAAGATCCAACCTTGAGATGCAAAACAGATGAAGATACCGGCCAGACCATTTTGTCCGGCATGGGTGAATTACATCTGGAAATAATCATAAGCCGCATGAAGCGAGAGTTTAAAACATTTGTAAATGTCGGCAAGCCACAGGTTGTTTACAGGGAATCAATTGAGCGGGAAGCAGAAGCCTCTGCTGTTTTTGATAAAGAGATTGCCGGTCAGCGTCATTTTGGCGAAGTCACCATCAAATTAACACCACTCTCTCGTGGAGCCGGCGTCAAATTCGTATCAAAGCTGCCTGAGGGTAAAATACCGGAAATCTTTTTGCCGGCCATCAAAAAAGGCGTACTGGAAGCCCTGGAAAACGGAGCATTAACGGGCTCCCCGATGGTTGATATAAAAGCAACGCTCATAGATGCGGTCTACAAAGAATCTATAGGGACGGAACTTGCATATACTGTTTCGGCTTCCATGGCAGTCAGAAAGGCCATTCAAAATGGAGAATCGTTTCTCCTTGATCCGATAATGAGTGTTGAAATCTTTGTACCTGAATCATTTACTGGTGATGTAATTGGAGACATTAATTCACGCAGCGGTCAAATAGAATCAATTGAACATCAAACCGGCTCTCAGGTAATTAAGGCTTCTGTTCCACTTGCCAAAATGTTCGGATATTCGACATCCTTAAGATCCGCCACTCAGGGCAGAGGAACCTTTACGATGCAATTCTCTCATTTTGATAAAAGGTAAGGAACGTGAGTCTAAAACAAAACCAATGCCATACAACAAAAGAGATAGAGCATTGTATAAGCATACTTACTGATTTAACAAATAATTGTGAAAATTTTACAGCATTGCCCAGAAAACAACAAATAGAACTAATGAAAGTTGCGGGTCAACTATCCAGACCCGATCGTTATCAGTTAAAAAAACGTAATAAAGCAATTCGTAAAATTAAAAGGCAGCAAATTGTTATTTCAGAACGCAAATCAAGAGCTGCAACCGGAATCCGTTTAGCCAGAGAAGCTACAATATTTACTCCCCCTTTGCAACTCCCGGATAACACCGAATCAACAAACAGCTATTTGTCTTTAAACTCACCCAGAAATTGTTATGTATGCAAAGCTGAATTTACTCAACTGCATTTTTTTTATGACTCTATGTGTCCCCTGTGTGCAGAATTAAACTATAAAAAACGTTTTCAAACTGCAAACTTAAAAGGACAGGTTGCTTTGATAACCGGATCACGTTTGAAAATAGGTTACCAGGCAACGTTAATGATGCTAAAATCAGGTGCTACTGTTATTGCAACCACTCGTTTTCCTGTAGATTCAGCATTAAGGTATTCCAAAGAAGATGACTTTAATGAATGGGGAGACAGATTACACATTTATGGGCTGGATTTAAGACATACACCGAGTGTAGAAATTTTTTGCAGTCATATTAAACAAACCTTTGATCGGTTAGACATTCTAATCAATAATGCAGCCCAAACAGTACGAAGACCACCAGAATTTTATGCCCATTTGATAGATAATGAAACTCAAGCTTTACATGAGCTTCCTGAAAATACCCAAAAGCTGCTGCTGAATTTTTCCCTGTGTACTAACAAATTAAACTCTTTTGCCATGCCCAAGATAAAATCAGACACTGCCCTCCCTGTTACCTGGCATGAGAAAATACCAGGAATAGGGCTTCTAAAATCTGCACAATTATCTCAAATACCATATGCTTATGATAATACATTACCAACAAACACTATTTTCCCTAAAGGGGAATTAGACATTGACCTGCAACAGGTTGATTTAAGGACAAGCAATAGCTGGCGGCTTAAACTGGGTGAAATTCAAACTACGGAAATGCTTGAGGTACAGCTTGTTAACGCAGTAGCACCCTTTGTCTTATGTAATAAACTGGCACCTTTAATGAAAAAAGATAATACTGGTCAAAAACACATTGTTAATGTCTCTGCCATGGAAGGTAAATTTATGCGTTTTAAAAAAGGAGATCGTCATCCTCATACCAATATGGCAAAAGCTGCACTTAATATGCTGACACATACTTCGGCCAGTGAGTTTGCGACCCATGGCATTTTCATAAATGCAGTAGATACCGGCTGGGTAACTGATGAAGACCCTGCACATTTATCTAAACGCAAAGAGGAACTCCATGATTTCCAACCTCCTTTAGATATCGTTGATGGTGCAGCACGAGTATGCGATCCATTTTTTAATGGCATTAATAGTGGTAAACACTGGTGTGGGAAATTTTTGAAAGATTATTTTCCAATTGACTGGTGAAAATTGGTTGTAGAAGTTGTTTCCTCCTCGTTCCTTAGATAGAGATCTATAAATAAAATTGTCAATTTATTGACGTCTGTAAACAAAACCTCAAATCTCTCTTGGAGTTGGGGATAAAATCATTTCCCCAACCAGGCGCTCGCTTGTAGAAGTTCTTTTGTTCTCTTCCCTAAAAAGCTGTAACCAACCCATGACATGCAATCTGGAAATAAAATTATGACTCCATTTTTAATAAAACGTAAAAAAACAAAAATGATTACTGTAGGCAATGTGAATATCGGTGGTACAGCGCCTGTTGCAGTACAATCTATGACCAATACCTCTACAGAGAATGCTCCGGCAACTGTCGCACAGATCAAACGTCTGGAAGAAGCAGGGTGTGAAATCATACGGGTGGCAGTTCCGGATATGGAGGCTGCAACAGCTATTGCCACTATCAAAAAAAAAATTTCTATCCCTCTGATTGCAGATATTCACTTCGATTATCGCCTGGCCGTTGCGGCTGCAAAGGCAGGGGCAGACTGCCTTAGAATTAATCCGGGGAATATAGGAGGCAAAAAAAAGCTCAAAGCCGTTACATCTGCTGCCAGAGATTTTGATATTCCTATTAGAGTTGGTGTAAATGCAGGCTCCCTGGAAAAAGATCTTTTGAAAAAATTTGAAGGTGCAACCTATGAAGCAATGGTTGAAAGCGCCTTAAGACATGTTGATCTGTTAGGTTCGCTCGACTTTCATAATATCAAACTTTCCATCAAGGCATCTGACATACCAAGGACACTGGATGCATACCGGATGCTCTCCGGTAAAACGGATATACCCCTCCATGTCGGCGTAACAGAAGCAGGTGGGCTTTTTTCAGGAATAGTAAAGTCATCAATAGGAATAGGTATGCTTCTTGCAGATGGTATTGGCGACACAATACGTGTATCATTGACCAGAGATCCGGTTGAAGAAGTCAGGACGGCTTTCGAGATACTGAAAGCCCTTGGAATAAGAAAACACGGGCCGGAAATAATTTCATGCCCGACTTGCGGACGATGCAAAATTGATCTGTTTAATATTGCAGAACAGGTAGAGGAAGCACTTTTAACATCATCTCTGCCTTTAAAGATTGCCATCATGGGATGCATTGTAAATGGACCAGGAGAAGCAAGGGAAGCAGACATAGGTATTGCAGGGGGGAAAAATGCGGGTATTCTCTTCAAAAAAGGCAAGGTTGTAAAAAAAATTCCTAAGGATAAATTGGTTGATGTTTTGCTGAAAGAGATAAAGAAATACGAAAAAGAATATTTAAGAAAATGAGGACGAAAAGGATTACTAATTAAATGGCTGAAGATAATCCGGATATTTCCGTTTTTTTTGAAAAAGAACAACAACCTGAAGCATCTTTGAATAATTCCGGGGAAATTGTGGAACTTACCGAAATTCTTCAAACTGAGGAAAACGAGGGTGAGGCTATAGTTGAGAACAACCTCGAGCAGGCCGATTCCAACGTATTTATGCAGGGACAGAGTCGATTTGAAGATACTGCTGATATTTTAGAGGATGACAGTATTGATCTGACAATTTTAAAACTTGATAGTATTGAAGAGCAGATCAAACGTCTTTCAGATGAATTTAGCAGTAAACTTAAATATGA
>JAGGWL010000067.1 GCA_021157555.1 Deltaproteobacteria bacterium
GACGTTCTCTGTAAATGTTATGGATGTCTCGCCTTCAATGGAAATTCCGTTATCATCGTAAAGGCAGATCAGCCTGGAAAGGCCGAGATGTCCGGCCAGGGATGCTGCTTCACTTGCAAGCCCCTCCATCATATCTCCGTCTCCGCACATCATATAGGTAAAGTGATCTACTATCTCATGTTTCGAAACGTTAAACCTGGCGGCCAGGTGACGTTCTGCCATAGCCATACCAACCCCGTTGGCAAAACCCTGCCCAAGAGGACCGGTAGTGGTCTCGACACCAGGTGTATGCCCATATTCGGGATGTCCAGGTGTTTTACTGCCCCATTGCCTGAAATTTTTTAAATCATCAAGGGTTAAGCCATAGCCGCTAAGATGGAGTAGGCTGTAAAGCAGCATGGATGCATGCCCGCCTGAAAGGATAAAACGGTCACGATCCAGCCAGGCCGGATTTTTAGGATTATGCTTCAATACCCGCGTCCACAAAACATATGCAGCCGCAGCGAGTCCCATAGGCGCTCCGGGATGTCCGGAATTAGCTTTCTGTATAGCATCCATGGATAAAGTTCGAATTGTATTAATACATAGTTGATCTGTTTCTTTCTGGCTTTTGTCCAAGCCGTTGTTCATGGTTAAAGTCTCCTTATAAAAATTAATTCCAAAAGTTGCTAAAGTGCCCGCATCCATTCAGGTTTTAATGCGACCCGACCGCCAAGCGCTTCATCTATCAACTGAAGAGTAGATTCCTTATCTTTGGGCATTATTGCCCTGATTGGAAGGTAGTTAGAGGCATGATTGGCATGAAAAAGCCCCCTTGACATATTAGTATTCTCTATCATTATTTTTAATTCTTCAAGCATTTCAATCGGTTCTAAAAGAACAAACTCACCAGACTTATATTCATGGTAGAGATCCGTCTCAGGATAAAGCATAAGAGAAAGAGCGCCAACGTATTCCGGATCTATCTCAGATAAAACCCTGCCGGTTTCTTTAGCATGGATAGCGGATCTTTCAGAGCCTGCAATTCCCAGAAGCACGGTTATGGATAGTTTAATCCCTGCTTCCCGAATTTTTTTGCCCATCTGAATCATGGTATCCGAGGTTACACCCTTTCGGATTTTTTTTAATGTTATATCATCGCCGGTTTCAAGGCCCATATAAGCTATGCTCAGGCCATGTTTTTTAAGCTCCTTCAGCTCGTCCAGGGTCTTCATCCTTATGCTCTTTGCGTTGGCATATACGCCCACGCGTGTTACCCAGGGAACTTGTTTTTCTATTGCTTTTAAAATAGGCAGCAACCTTTTTTGTGGTATAATCAGGGCATCTCCATCACATAAAAAAATTCTGCGCTGTCTTTTACAATACTCTGCTGCAAATGTAATATCCTCCATAATAACAGAATCCGGTTTTATGCGAAATCTTTCGCCATTATATGCTCCACAGAATTTACACTTGTTATGGGAGCACCCTACCGTAACTTGTAGCAGGATACTGTTGGCCTCACTCGGTGGCCTTATAATGTTACCTTCATAATGCATTTTTTTTCTCCTGTTAAAAAATTTTCATACTGCTTGACTTACTTATCCTATAAAAAATATTTTTCCAATATTTTTATAAGGGGCTGGAGACAAAAAGATTTACAAGGATTTAATATACGGATAAAAGTAAGTTATAGATTTTTATATACTTGTAATTTTTCCGGTTTATCCGGGCCAGGAGACGAATCATGAAAAGATTGATTAAATGGTGTTTAATTGTATGCTTCTCTATTATAGTTTTAATCATTGCCTCTCTTCTTATTGTCCCGCATTTTATTAATATCCAAAGATATAAACCGCTCATTGAAAAAAAGGTTGCCGAAGCAACAGGAAGATCCTTTGCAATTGGTGAGGATCTTAATCTTTCCCTGTTTCCTGTGGCAGGTATATCATTTTCCGATCTTCATCTTGGCAACCCTCAAGGATTCGAAAAAAAAGATTTTGTTGTTATTGAATCATTTGAAGCCAGAGTCGATATGATTAAATTAATCCTGTCTTTATTTAAGGATGTCAGAATTACTCGTTTCATAATAAAAAATCCGGAAATTATTCTGATTCAAAAAAAATCACTATCTAATTGGGAAGGAATAGGAAAAAAATCTAAAGATGCACCTGCAAGCCCGGAGCCCAAGTCTTCCGGCAAAAAATTAGAATCAGAACTCAGCATACCCATCAATTCTTTTAATGTAGACAAATTTTCCATATCCGGCGGGTCAATAATATTTATTGACGAAATTAAAGGGATAAAAAGAGAAATATCCAATCTATCCCTGCAAATAGATGATCTTTCGCTTGACCATCCCATTCTCATAAATTTTTCTGCAAAACTCGACGGCCATCCTGTATCTTTAAAAGGAATCATAGGCCCTTCTGACAAAAAAATGTTCAAGGGAAAGATACCTTTTGATCTATCGGTCATGGCAGCAAACCAGCTTGATATAAAAATCGACGGTTTTGTAATTGATCCCGCAGCCACGGCAGAGGCCGAGATTAAACTAAGAGTTGCGCCATTTTCACCGCGCAAACTCTGCAAACAGCTTGGCTTTGATTTTCCTGTCAAAACGTCTGATCCTGATGTTTTAACTTTGCTGGCATTCAAATTGAACCTGAAAAGAGAGACGAATAATATCTCAGTTTCAAGCGGCTTTCTGGAGATAGATGATTCAAAACTAAAATTTTCCGCCGATGCTAAAGAATTCTCCAAGCCTGATTTGAATTTTAATATGGAACTGGACCAAATAGACCTGGATAAATATCTGCCGCCTGAACAAAAAAAAATCGCCAAAAAACAAGAAGTCGGCCTAAAAGGAGAGGGTCCGGCGAAAAAACAAATCAAGGCTGACTCAGCTCCAGCTTCAAAACCTGATTATACCCCTTTGCGCAAACTTCTTTTAAAAGGCAGAGTCAGGATTGGCAAGATGAAAATCTGCAATGCTAAAATCAAGGATATTGATCTGTTAATTTCAGGCAAAGATGGAATTTTTAAAATTAATCCACTCACGCTGAATCTATACCAGGGCGATGTAACTATGGTGGGTATTGTTGATGTAAAAAATGATATCTTAAAAAGCAGTCTGGCTTTGGATATTAAAAATTTCAATGCAGGAGGGTTGATTGCGGATATTTTAGAGAAGGATGTTCTGGAAGGTACTTTGAATACAACCTTGAATCTGAAAGTTAGAGGTCTCGAACCTTCTGAAATCAAAAAGAGCCTTAACGGGTCAGGACAACTCAACCTGACTGACGGAGCCATTAAGGGAATAGATCTTACTGCAATGGTAAAAAACACCAAATCCGCATTTACTAAAATCATAGATGGAAAAGAAGAATCTATCACAAAATTCGGAATTTTTTCTTCTTCTTTCACAATAACTAACGGTATCGTAAATACATCCAATACCGAATTTATTTCCCATGATATCAGGCTAACAGCCAATGGCAATGCCGACCTCGTGAAAGAATTGTTGAATTTTAGGCTGGAACCGTTTTTAGTCAAAAAAAAGGGTGACAAAAAAAAAGACCGGAAAGGTTCGGAATACCTCATACCAGTGCTTGTTACCGGTAATTTTACATCACCTAAATTTCGGCCTGACATTAAAAAGGTTATTAATAAAGAGCTTAAAAAACAAGTCTTTGAATCTTCTGAATTTAAAAAGCTTTTTAAAAATGAAGAGCTTAAACCCCTGGAGGAGACTACCAAAAAATTATTAAAAGGATTATTTCAATAGTAAGGCATGTTTTTTGCTTATGTTACATAAGTAAACAAAACCGAACATTACAGCAACTGCAATACTTTAACCGTGATCGTCTTTTATTATTTATAAAAATGGATAAACAAAAATTGGCTGAAACCTCAATAAAAGATCTTGAACAAATGACCTCACAGGTCTCATCAGAGAATGAGCTTGACCAGCTTCTGGAACTTATTATTGAAACAACCACCAAAATCATGCAGGTCAAAGCAGCCTCACTAATGTTAATAAATCAAAAATCAGGCCAGCTCTTTTTCAAGGTTGCCACCGGTGAGAAAAAAGATGCCTTAAAGGGATTCAAAATCAAACAGGGAGAGGGAATCGCCGGATATGTTGCAGAGACAGGTGAGCCATTGCTGATCCGCGATGTGAGTAATGATTCCAGGTGGAATAAAAAAATAAGTAAATCAATCGGATTTCAGACAAAATCAATTGCCTGTGTGCCGATGAAAATTGGGGACAAAACAATAGGGGTCATTGAGATAATTAATAAAATTGACGAGAGACCCTTTCAAAAAGACGACATCAAGAGGTTAGCTATCTTTTCTTCACTTGCGGCCATGGCAATCGGTAACGCCAGGACTATGCTGCAAATAGCAAAAGAAAACAATAAGTTAAAAGAAGAACTTGGCCTGAAATATCGTATTATAGGAGAAAGCAAAGGATTAAAGAAAGTCATATCGGATGCCTCCAAAGTTGCCCAATCAAGCATAAGCACCCTGATTCTAGGAGAGAGCGGCACAGGTAAAGAGCTGATGGCCAGATTGATTCATCAGGAAAGTTCCAGAAAAGAACAACCCATGATTATACTTAATTGTGCGGCTCTACCGGAATCCTTGCTTGAAGATGAACTTTTCGGCCATGAAAAGGGAGCATATACAGGGGCTTTAAATAAAAAAATCGGAAAATTTGAGCTCGCGAACCATAGCACAATCTTTCTTGATGAGATAGGGGAGATGCATCCCGCAATGCAGGCGAAACTGCTAAGGGTTTTACAAGAAGGCATTTTTTATCGTGTAGGAGGAAATGAGCCTGTTTCTGTAGATGTCAGAGTCCTGGCAGCGACAAACAGGGAGATAGAAAAAGATGTAAAAGAGGGCAAATTTCGTGAGGATCTTTACTACCGCCTCAATGTTGTTCAAATCCTGATTCCCGCATTAAGAGAAAGAAAAGAAGATATCCGGCCGATAGTCGACTATTATCTTGATATTTTTAAAAAAGAACGGGGGATATCGCATTTAACTATATCAGATAAAGCCATGGAAAGAATATTTCAGTATGACTGGCCAGGTAATGTAAGAGAGTTATGTAATTCTCTGGAACGGGCAGTTGTCATGGGAAATGGTAAAGAGATAAAGGAGAGTGATCTAACTATATCAGAAGCAAAACCCAAGTATCC
>JAGGWL010000025.1 GCA_021157555.1 Deltaproteobacteria bacterium
CGTTTTCGCTCCACACATAGCTGGTAATGGATCCGTCCTGATCATAAGAGGCTGAACCGTCAAGGGTTACTTCCTCGCTGCCGTTATTATCCGAGTCCGTTACTGTCGGATCTGCCTCGGCATTTGCTACAGGGGGGGTGTTTTGCTGCTGGCTGCCGTAAATTTCGGGGGGGATTGGGTTGCCGAGGTATTCCCAGATGTATTTGGTGAGTGTTTGGGGGCTGCCGCCCATGGAAGTTCCTGTGCAGAAACCGCGGGCACCGCTCAGATTGCCATTATCATAAGAATAGGCACGCATGTGCTGACGAATGATATCTTCATTCGGGAAAGGCCAAAGATTTTCATCTGCCTGGCCATTTGTTCCATCCTGTAAAAGGTTACAGCCAGGTTCTCCCCAAAATGTTCCTGATTTACCCATTCTTTTGATAATTGTAGCGCCTCTATCGCCTCCATCGCTTGCGGTTCCGTCAAGATTTGATCCGTCTTCGATACGAACGAGATATTTTAAAGCTGGTATGCCGTTGCCTGGATTGCCGTCTATGGGGTCGATGGCGTTGGAATTTTCTGAACAATAATCATGTGTGCCTATAGGTGTACTTTTATAATTAGCAACATTTCCATAAAAACAATTATAATCGCTAATTCCCGTTCCCGATTCTATTCCTGCCACTTTAGATGTAATTATTATTGAATTATTCACATCTTTGGGCCTCACTATAGACGCCCAGCCATATTCACTATCTTTTTTTCCAAAATTACAATGGTTAAAATCAGAGCTACGGCTTCTATCCCATAATCCCCTGCCATTATTATAGAAAATGCAGTTTTCAAAAACAAAATCATGGCAATCCTCTGAAATAACCCCTGAATATCCTGCTTCGTCATTACCATTTGGCGGTGCTTGTATATTTAGTGATATACAACCTCGGTAATTTGCACGGTCAGTACCATCTCCATTATTTGGGTTATAAAAACCATAAACATCTCCAGGTCCATCATAATATTGTGCCTGATCCGCATCTATAGCTATACAATCCTGAACTTCAACATCCGAACTTCCATAAATTGAAAATGCCGCCAACCAAGGTCCTTCTCCACGATCTATTCGGATCACCATTCTTCTCAATACAATATGATCACTGTGATAAGGATTAATGCCATAAAAAAAATGACCCCACACATATGTATCTTCAACTAAAATATATGAACAAGTATGAAAAGCTATGCCGGAATTTTGTCCACCCGAATTATAAACCCCACATTTTTGAAGTTTTATATGATTTGCTCTCACTAAATAAATACAATTACCAGGAGTATTCCCCCATATTATTCCTTGAAATGTAATATATTCTATATCATTACCATAAAACATAGTATTAGCATCTTCTCCATCAAAAACTACACTTCCAGGATGTTCCGCTCGAAATATAGTATGATTATTTACTAATCCATTCGGAGGAAGATGCCAAGCATCTATAATATTCTTTTCACCTGTATATGTCCCATCCCGGATAATTAATTCATCACCACTTGTCATACCTGACATTGCAGCTTGCAGATTCGCAAAATCATCCGGCATATAGTAGGTCGCAGCATATGTTATTTTACTATTTAAAAAAATAAACATAGCAAAAAATAACATAATAACTATTTTTTTATTCAACTCTATAAAATTCATAATAATTTTTTTCTCCTTATCAAGTTTTTCATTACGTGTTGCTCAATATGTTCCGCAAGAAATATATGCAAGGAGTATGCCTAATACAAAAAATTTTCAAAACCTGTTCGCAAACGCTGTTTTTATTGATTCAACTACTCTTTTATTTGTTTGGCCATCCCACAGTTCTATTTTACAATTAAAAAACTTGTTATGGGAGAGAAGTTCTTTTACATTAGGTTCAATATTTTTAATATTACAAAGCTTATTTGTACCTTGACTGATTGTTATTGGTCGTTCCGTACTATCTCTAATCGTCAGACATGGTATACCAAGATATGTTGTTTCTTCCTGTATGCCTCCGGAATCTGTGATAACAATCCTGGAATTCACTACCAGACTCATAAAACGGATATAATTTAATGGCTCTGTAATAATTATTTGTTCTGCAGTATTTAGCTCATCAAATAATTCAAATTGTTCCAGACTTTTTCTGGTTCTGGGATGCAATGGGAATATCAAAGGAATCTTCAGGCTGATTCTGGTTAAAACATCGCATAAATCTTTTAACCTGTCCAAGTCGTCTACGTTTGAAGGCCTATGAAAAGTTATTAAACCGTAACTTTTAGAAGTTAGCCCAAATTGTTTGTAAACTTTCTCTTTATCAATTTTTTTTTGAAGCATTTTAAACGAATCTATCATAATATTGCCTACCCGAACAACTTTCCTGGAAGAAATACCTTCACGAAACAGATTTTCATCTGCATCTGGTGAAGGTGTCCACAAAATATCTGCTAACGTATCTGTTATCATGCGATTTATTTCTTCAGGCATGGTTTTATCAAACGATCGAAGGCCGGCCTCAAGATGCGCGACTATAGGCCTATTTAAGCGTGTCGGGTTAGAATAGGAGACTTTAAGAGCCGCAATGGTGCAAGCAAGGGTTGCATTAACATCACCTACAACCACAACCAAATCAGGTTTGGTTTTCAAAAGGATTTTTTCATACGCTATCATCACACGACCTGTTTGTTCTGCATGGCTGCCGCTTCCAATACCAAGGTGTATATCTGGTTGATCAAGGCCAAGATCATGAAAAAAAACATCAGACATATTAAGATCATAGTGTTGCCCTGTATGAACAATGACAGGTTTTGCCCAATTTTCACATTTTAATGCATGGTAAAGAGGAGCTACTTTCATAAAATTAGGCCTGGCTGCTGCAATAAGATGAATTAATATTTTTTCTTTACCTTTCAAAAATCCATACCTCCTCCAAAATTAAATTGCCCTGTAAAACATAATTAGGTGTTTTTTGTTTTTCACCTTAATGATGTTTATATGACAATGATAAATTTTGAATTATAAATGTTGAATTAAGGAATTCTACTGATTTATAAAATGCCATTAAACGCTATCTCATTTTATGCTTTGTTGTGCCCGACAGGGCATGGGGATTCTTAGCCGTTTTGATAACCATTTAAAAGGTTATTTCATAATTATAAATTTCACTGTAACGTTCTACAAGTTTTTTCCAATCCCTTTTTTGTACAAATTCGTAGGCATTAGCTACCTGGTTTTTTCTTCTTTCTTCTTCGAACAAATTTTTCTCTACTTTCTTTTTTAAATCTTCCACATCCCCTGCAATAAAAATTTGTCCGCATATTTCAGGTACAAGCTCTTTTAACCCACCAACATCGCTTATGATAATATTTTTTTTCATCGCCATAGTTTCCAGAGGCTTAAGCGGTGTAGTAAGTTCTGTTATTCTTTCGTTCAAACGAGGATATATAAAAATATCTATAATTGAATAATAATCCATTATTGCATCATGAGGTATCCTTCCTGTCAAAATAACATGCTTTTCAACCCCCAAATCTTTTATGTATCTTTTTATATTTTCATATTCTTCGCCATCTCCCACTAAAACCATTTTTATAGAAGAATCATTAATCTGTGCCATAAGCTTTACAAGCAAAGATACTCCTTCAAATCTAAAAAAAGAACCTATAAACCCTAACACTACACATCCATCCAACTGGTATTTTTGTAATAATTCTTTTGATTTTGTCCGTTCTTTAAAAGATTCAAGAAAAATTCCGTTTGGAACAATTTCAATTTTTTCTTTTTTTATTCCCCTATCTATTAAATCATTTTTTAATCCATTACATATAGTTATAATTTTGTTCACTTTTTTGCATAATCTGGTTTCAAGTCCTCTCGTAATCTTATAACGCAAACTGTTATATTTGCATTTCCCGGAACTGACAGCAGCATCTTCCCAAAAGGCACGTATTTCATAAACAATTGGCAAAGAATATTTTTTTGCCGCCATACTGGCAGCCATGCCGCATAAAACAGGAGAATGAGCATGCAGTAAATCAATCTTTTCTTTTTTTATAACCTTTTCAATTTCTCGCGAAAAAAATTTTATTTCCAATAATTCGCTCAAAAAAGGAACCTTTATCCTGGACGAAATACTCCCGCATCTATAATAAACAATGCCATTAATAATTTCCCTGGAAGCAGTTAGATTTTCTTGCCGGGGTGAAGTTATAACAACAGGATTTAGACCTATCCTGGCCTGTGATTCAATAATGCCTTGTGATCGTATAGTATAACCTTTTAACCGTGGAATCGAAACGTCTAAAACATGAAGAATTTTCATTTGTTAAAACCCTTTTATATGAAAATTATCAATTTTGAATGATAAATTATGAATTTGGGCATGGCGGTTGATAAAATAATTAACTACATTTTATAAATAATTTTTTTGCCATTCAGCAAAAACAAAGGCAGTTAATAGGAGCTTGCTATGGTCTTCTGCTCCAGACTCATGTTTTAATGCTATATTATCCAAAACTGCATCATTCAAACATATACTGTCTTTCAACTCCGATATAATTTCTTGAATTTTCAAACTTAAACCTCCTTTAAGCCAGTCCTTAGTCGGCACTATAAACCCCATCTTTTTTCTATATACAATTTCACGGGGCAAAAGAGGCTCTGCAATTTTTTTTAAAATA
>JAGGWL010000367.1 GCA_021157555.1 Deltaproteobacteria bacterium
AGCATAAAAATGAGTTTCACACCTTTCAAGTTAGGAACGTGGACGAAATAACTTCCCCAAGTAGACGCACAGATTTAGGTCAGGTTTGTTCGATCTGAAAGCACAAAAGTTGAAGGAATAGCAAGCTATTTCAATATGTTTGTGCTTTCATATCGGACAAAAACGGCCTGAAGCTGTGATGCATAGTTGGGGAAACCGTAATTTAATAAAAATAAGGCGGTCATCTTCTGTTTTGTCCTTACCAAGCAATGTCATAACCTGTCAAAGAAACCGCCTTAAACCATTATCTATACGGCATCTTTGAGTTGTTTACCCGGTTTAAACTTAACAACATTGCACTCTTTAATTTCAATCGGTTCGCCTGTTTGAGGATTACGTCCTGTCCTGGCATTGCGATGTACTGTTGAAAATGTTCCGAATCCTACCAGTGTGACCTTCCCACCCTCTTCTTTAAGAGCGTTCGTAACATTAGTTAAAAACGAGTTAAGAGCATTTGAGGCAGCAATTTTTGATATGTCGGCATCCTGTGCCATTTTTTCTATTAATTCCACTTTTTTCATTCTTGTTGATCTCCTTAATATTAAAATTTATGTAAAATATTAGACCACTATTTTCACTTCCTACAGCAGGTTTTTTTCTATGTCAACAAAAACCCACACACCGCAACAGTTTTATAAATTTTCAGGCACCATTTAGCGAGCCATTAAAATAAAGCCTCCACATAATCTTTTGCATTAAAAACGTCAAGGTCATCAATCGTTTCTCCGACTCCTATATATCGCAGTGGAATATCAAGGGTGCTGCAAATACTTATAACAACTCCACCTTTGGCAGTTCCGTCAAGCTTTGTTATAGCAATTCCGCTTATTCCGAGTTCTTTATTAAACATCTCAGCCTGTGATAATGCATTTTGACCTGTTGTGGCATCAAGCACAAGAAGAATCTCGTGGGGAGCTTCCGGAATTTTTTTTGCAAGAGCGCGTTTAATCTTTTTAAGCTCTTCCATAAGGTTGACCTTGGTATGCAGCCTTCCGGCAGTATCTACAAAAACAATATCGGCGTCTCTTGCAATAGCTGCCTCAACACTATCATATGCCACAGCAGCAGGATCCGAATTTTCATTATGTTTAATAATATCCGCACCGGCCCTTTTTGCCCAAATCTCAAGCTGCTCTATTGCCGCAGCTCTGAAAGTATCCGCCGCAGCTATTAAAACTTTCTTTCCTGAGCCGGAGGCTTTAGCCGCAAGTTTTCCTATGGTGGTTGTTTTACCTACGCCATTTACACCTATAACCATTACAATATGAGGTTTGCCTTGAACAAGATTCGCATCAGCTTCCTGAAAATTAAACAAGGCAAAAATTTCTTTTCTCAAGATTTTTTTCAACTGCTTAGAGCTGGATATTTTAAAAGATTTCTCTGAAATATGCTCCAAAATATCCATGGAAGCCTGCACACCGATATCGGAAGTAATTAAAAGTTCTTCAAGCTCTTCAAGCATATCGTCATCAAGTTTTCTTTTACCAGTAAAAAGATCATCTATATCTGTTGAAAAAATTTCCCTGGTTTTGGAAAGGCCTTGTTTTAATCTATTTAAAAAACCGGTTCCATGCTGCTCTTTCTCAGCGTTTTGAAGATCCTCAAGATCCTGAATATTTTGCTCTTCTTTCTGCTCTTCTTCCTGGTCTTCTTTCTGGTCTTCAACAATAGCGTCTGTTTCTTCAGCTATTTCTTTATCTATTTCTACATCGGATTGCTCTTCTATGGCAGTAATTGTAGAATCAACATCTTCGTTATCATCATGGTAATCCTCGTCGCCAATAATTATCTCTTCAGTTTTAACTTCTTCATGAGGTTGCTTTTTCTTTTTTTTAAACCAATTAAAAGCCATATATTCTTTCCTTATTTCGTCCCCGTTCCATACAAATATTTTACTGTGTAGGGGCGCCCCTTGTGGTCGCCCTCATGCCTCTGGTTTTAAAATCAAAAAATAAAGTTTTCCGTTTTGTTTCATATGCCCTGCCGCAATCTCTGCATATATACCGCTTCCCCAAAAAAGATCAGTTCGTGCCGAACCTTTTATTGCACCTCCGGTGTCATGATTAAAAACAAACCTCTTGCAATCTGTCCAGGCACAAACTTTACCAGAATCATCTATCAACGGCTTTTCGGTTTCAATAAAAGCCATCGCCCCCAAAGGGAATAAAGTTCTATCCAATGCAATTGATCTACCTGCAACAAGTTTAACCCCAAGAAAGCCGATAGGAGACTCCTCTTCTGTTTTAAAAAATATATAACTCGGGTTATAGTTTAAAACTTCATCAATTTCTTCAGGGTACTGGTGAAGGTATTCACGAATTTTCTGCATTGACATCACGGATTTTGGAATCTTGCCTTCATCTATCAACAATCGGCCTATACTTCTATAAGGTCTGCCGTTAGTAGCATGATAATGCACATTTATCGTAGTTCCGTCAGCAAAACGAATCTTCCCGGAACCTTGAATATGCAGAAAAAAAAGATCAACAGGATCTTTTACCCAGGCCAATACAGTAACATTTTCCTCGGGGATAACACCCTTCTCAATATTTTTACGATCATAATAAGGTAATAGAGTATTATTCGTAAATCTGCCAACAATTTTCTTGCCTTTGAACCCGGAAGAAAAAAGGGAAAGATTAACTGTTACAAGGTCAACAGGTCTCGAATAAACAGAGTAGATGTATTCTTCATTCCGAGTAAGGCTTCCATTTAAAATCGGTTCATAATAACCTGTAACAAGAATATTTCCATCTGTTTCAGATCCCCTGGATTTATAAACGGAATAATGCAGCTTTATAAAATTTTTTAGTTCATTTTTTAAGGGTTTTGTTTTTATGAATGACAAAAAATATTTAAAAGACTCAATCATATAAGCAGCACTAAACCTGTCGTTTCCAAATACAAATTCTCGATCAGGTGGTATCTTGGCAAGATACAAAAGACTTTGTTCAATACCTTTTGTCAAACCTGTATATTCCAGATCATCTGTAAAATCAGGATACTTTGCTAAAGGCAATTTTTGCAAAACAGGTGTTTCAAAAAAATCTTTTGTCGTATCAACCGACTTACATCCTGAAATAATTAAGGCTACAATAAGGATAAAGACAAAAAATTGTGCTGTTTTTAATACTTTTATCGGTTTTTTATTCAACATTATTTTGTCCCCGTTTCTTATTCGTTATACAGTTGGCATTTGAAATTTTTCAATAAATTGTTGATCTATTCGTTCAAGAAAGTTTGTAAGAAAATTTATAGTTGTTTCAATATCTTCTTCTTTAATTTGAACTGAATTATTATTTTTATCAAAACCATTTCTATGGATGATATGATGTCGTTTTTCAATTAATTCCAATATTTCTTGTTCGTTAGGAACTTCAATATCAAGTACCTCTCTGAATAATGGTCTAATATTGCTCAAATTATGAAAAACAATTTGTTTTATAAGACCAATAATATATTTTTCCATATCATTTGTTAAGGCTGTATAAAGATTAACATTTTGATTCTTGTAC
>JAGGWL010000285.1 GCA_021157555.1 Deltaproteobacteria bacterium
GTTAAAACAATTGATGAGATAGCCTTCCAGACCAACCTGCTGGCATTAAACGCAGCAGTTGAAGCGGCCAGGGCCGGCGAAGCAGGCGCAGGATTTGCCGTAGTGTCCGAGGAAGTGAGGAATTTGGCATTACGCTCCGCCGAAGCTGCCAAAAGCACGGCGGTATTGATTGAAGGAACCGTAAAAAAAGTAAAGGAAGGCTCTGAACTGGTAAACAGTACTAATGCTGAATTTACCAGGGTTGCGGAAAGCACATCCAGGGTAGGCGAACTGGTGGACGAAATCTCGGCAGCTTCCAGTGAACAGGCTCAGGGGATCGAACAGGTGAATACTGCCGTAACCGAAATGGATAAGGTGACCCAGCAAAACGCGGCCAATGCCGAAGAGTCAGCCAGCGCCTCGGAAGAACTGAACGCTCAGACTGAAGAGATGCGGAGCATGGTCGGTGAACTTATGGCAATGGTAGGAGGAGGCAGAGACACAAATTTTTCCATGATTGAATCCCGGAAAAAAAGTATTAATAGAACCATTGCCGCTCCAGTAAAAAAAGCCGCCGGCACAAAGCTGAGAATAAGCAGATCTGATAAAATCAATCCGAATCAGGTTATACCGCTGGATGACAATGATAATTTTGCAGATTTTTAACTATTGATTTAAAATACAAACGCAGGGTGGGCAATTCCCACCCTGCGTTTGATTAGGAACGAGGACGAATTAACTTCCCCGTTCCTTAATTTAAATTGCCTGAATCAAAGCTTGGGCAGTCATATTTTTTAACCACATGCGGTTTAATATCAATAATCGGCGTTCCATCTATCATATCAATGCCTTGGACATAAATTATATTGGCTTCTCTTCGGATTACATCCAACACTGACATACCTATTGGATTAGGCCTTATAGGGGAACAAATACTGAATACACCCATGGGATTTTTTCTATGGGGCGGGGTCTGCGTAGAATACTCCGGTGTAAATTTCTGACTCCGATGGAAATGAAAAATAACAACTATATGCTGACCAGCGGTAATATCTTTTAATCCCTCAAGATACTCACCATTAATAATTAAAGTTCCTTTAACATCTGAAACAGACCAGTGCCTTGGAATTTTTGTGGCATCGGTGCGTATAAAACCGATGCATTTCATCTTTATACTCATCATGTCAACCCATCTCTTTATCCTGTAATACAGGTAATATCGGCATTTAAAACGCCACCAGCCTTCACCACAAGATCCTTGCACTCTACCTTGCCGGTACATTTTCCGGTGGATAGCACCGCAAACTCTTTGCTTGCCTTGATATCGCCTTTAAATGTCTCGCCGATAGTGATACTGTTTACATTAGTCTCTGCGTAAACAGCACCATCTTCCGAAATAACCACCACATCACCGTCGAGTGTTCCTTTGATAGTCCCTTTTACTATAAGCCTTCCCGTAGTCGATACCGTTCCGTCTACTGTAAACCCCTTATCAACAATAGAAATATTTTTCGTTTTATCCGCCACTGTTATTCCTCTGCGTAAAATTTAAATAAATAACCCCAAGAAGAATATTATCACGTTCTACTACAATTCTGTCATAATCATCTTTTCTTCTTTTGCCTCCATAGGGGAAATCGTCCAACAAAAAAGGCTCACTCTTTTTTATCAATTTTTTTAAATGACCTTGCCCTGCCATAAAAGTCTTAACAGATTTATTCTCTGCAACATTCGTGCTGACATCAATTAATTTGAAAAAATTATCCATTCCAATCTGAAAAGTGTCACCGGAAACAAGATAATTTAGCTTATCATCTCCGGAACTTAGAAGAAGATAATTTAAAACAGGCTCTTCAAAGTCGAGAAAAAGTTTACCAATTTGTTTCTTTCCATAAGTGACATCTACATGATAATGTTGCCCTTTTTTGTTCAGAGAATATCTTTTCCAAAGATCTGTGGCAGTATTGATTGCAAATCCTCTATCCTCGCCTGTATTATTCTCCGGATTACCTGTATATCCTTTAACATTAACAACCAGATCAGAAGGATCACCCGTACCAATAATATCTATAATTTCAAAACTATCCCCTTTAACAAGTTGAATATGTCCAAAATTGGGAATAATACGTTCAATCCCATTAATTTTTGTTTTAAAAAAACGACATGATGGCACTTCGGAACTACTCTCACCAATGGAAACAGATTTATTCAATTTTTTACGGCTTTGACCAAGTTCAATAAAAACGCTTCCGCATGGATGGTAATCTTTTCTGGCCACAATCCTTGCAGTACCTGTTATTGTTATATTTTTCCCCACATCATTAATAGTTCCATACCCTAATATGTCTGCGCTCAGGCCCCTGTCATAATTGGCATCTATATGCGATATTTCCACATTATCTCCGTGATTGATATAAATTGACTGTCCGTCTTTTACCACTATAGGTAAAGAATCATTCACGGAAATTACCAGATAATGAAGTTTTGGTTGATCAAGGTTGATCCCAGGGTTTTCCGGGATTATATTGAAGATATCCATAAAAGCATTTATGCCAAGATTATGATGCCGAATCTTCATTTCCAATGGCAGGGATTTGCTGGTTTCAATACCAAAAGCAGGTATCCCGCATTGATTTAAAGCATAATATGTCGCGGATTTTCGTTGTTCTTTATGTAATGAAGATTTGCAATCTGTTTTATGATTATTAAAATGAAAATGATGTTCAGGTTTCTTTATTTTTTTATTGATCGTTTCAATCACATTTTTTGCCATTTCTTTAAGGTTAATGGTCTGTCCTGTTTTTTGATTTACACAAATTGAGTTATCGGCGATGATAGATTGACCGTATTTTTTAGGATTTATATCAGGGCTTTTCCATTCCTCTGAGAAAAAACCAGACCCGTCATGGAGATTCAGGAGGCAGTCTGATTCCTCTATCAGCTTCTTAAGAATCACAACAACCTTGCTTTCATAATTATTGTGATTGTCTTCCGCAAATTTTCTGTTCATATCTTCATTTATTTGACGCTGATATAAAACAATGGAATGAAAATTGGCTCTTGGCACAACTATCAGGTTACCCCTGGCAAGAAAAAAATCAGCATAACGGTCTGCAGAAAGAAAGCCACCAGGCTCATCACCCTGAATTCCGCCTATCAAGAGCATTGTTTTTCCAGGTTCCTTGCCATAAATTCTGTATACATTCAGTTCATAATCGGTACCTTCAAAAAAAAGAGTATGCCTTCTTGTCTGCGCATTTACACTGCTGCACAACTGAACAACAAAAAGTACCAAAAAAAAAATAAAATTTATATAGAACCCAAAACTTCTTCTCATATTGTTTTTCCCTTCCAACATTACTCTCCTGTATTTGGTTTTACTTTCTGTATTGATTCATCAGCTTCATTTTTGCCAACTATTTCCGGCGAAATATTTTCACTATCGGGAATTATTTTTTTTTCTTTCTCTTCCTTAACAGGCAGTTCTTTTTTTTGTTTAACTAAAGGCTCAATTACAGGCTTTTGTTCCGTATCCAGAGATACTGCAGTTTGGTTCAATTTGGCAGAAAAAGGAAAAACCTTCTCCTTCAGCAGAACACCGTTGGAATCATACACGAAAACTTTTGCCTCATTAAAGCTTTCAATATTTTTAATGGGGGTTTTTCGACTGAATTTAATAATATTATAGTTCGAAATCGAAAAAAATCTACCTTTTTTAACTATGGCAGGTTTACCGTCAATAATTGCAACTTGCGGAAATATAAACCATTTGTTTTTAGCCATTGAATTGTTTTTTAACATAACAAAAGCATGTCCAGCTATTGATTTTGAATTTAAACTCTTATTGATCAGCTTGAATCTTGTTTTTATTATGCTGTTATTTGTAGAAATGGAGCAGGAAAAATTATCGACAGCTACTTTTAATATCGTTTCCGGTACAACTGCAGCAGGCTGTTTTTTTTCAGCTTTTTTTTGGACGGTTTTTTCAGATTCAGAGGTTTTCTTTTGTACGGATGATCTTTTTGTCTTTTTGCTCTTTACCTGATTACTCTTCTTGCCGGTTTTTGTTTCAGTGGTCAAAGCTTTATTCTTTTCTTCGGTCACAAC
>JAGGWL010000319.1 GCA_021157555.1 Deltaproteobacteria bacterium
ATGTATTTCCACTTTTTTACAAAAATATCCGATATTTTGATTGATGGCAGAAGCGCAAGATAAGCCCGTTCAAGAGGCACCATTAGACTGATAATATCCAAAGATGACAGCTTATTGATCTGCTTTAGTTCTTTATTAAATATTTTTGTAACACTTTTTAATGGTTTATGTACTGCCTGATTTAATTCTTTTCGGGAAAAATCATTATCCCTGTATGTTGAATCCAAAAGCAAAATTGATAATATTCGCAATCTTTCATATAACTCCAAATCTTTAATTCCGGAAGATATGATGCTGTCCGCTTTTTTGGGCTGATCAATTATCTCAAAAAATATTTTTTTTTCGGCTATAAAAGGAGTGATTTTACTACAATTAACGGCCATTGCTTTTTGAATGTCATCTATAACAAGATGAAACTTACCCCTGTTAAAATTGATCTCTGCTGATATGAGAAAAGAGAGCGCATGTCGCTCTAAAACCTTATTGTCATATGGAGCCCTCTTAATTGCTTCTTTTAAAATATTTTCAGCTTTTCTGAACGCATTTTTTTCATATAAAAGAGTAGCAAGCTCAAGGCATGGGGCAGAATCATCAGGCAAGGCTTCTATAACAAGATTAAGGGCTTTTTCAACCTTTGTTTTGGCTGACCGGGATGTGCGCTTCAGTTGTACAAGAATTTCATATCCTTTTATATTGCAAGGGTCAAGCTGCACGGCTTTGGCAGCCATATCAATTAATATCATTTCATCGTTTCGGATATTGGAAGCTTCAATCCCCAGAGAAGCAGCATATTGCTTTATGGAGTTTACATTTGATGTTATATAAATATTTTCATTATAGATTTTGTTTACTGTAAGTATAAGGACCATGGAATGAGCTATTTTTCTGTCCTGCTCATCAAAAAATTCATTCTTTAAAATTTTGATATATTCAAATGCGCCTGCCCAGGGTCTTTCTGAATATAGTAAGTTAATTTTACAATTTAACTGATTAGTCTCTTCAGGCGTCAAAAGTTGTTTTACAAGAACATTAAACCTGTCATCATCAAACGGATTATATCCGAATCTGGTATCTTTGTTTTTTTTCCATATAAACTGTATTAATAAGATTCTTACAACTTGCGGCGACTCAGGATATAGTTTGTCAGAAATAGTGCGGATTAACCTTGCTGTTCGATCCAGGCTGTTTAAATCAGACTTTTTGATAAAATCTTCTATGATTTTCTCATTGTTTACAGGAGTCTCCCAGAGACATTGAGGAAGGGGAACTGATTTTTTTTTGGAATCACATGCCATATTGGTGCTGGCAATAGAACATAAACTTTTCACTATGGAAATAAGCGGAAAATCATCAGAAATTAACGAAAATGCTTTAAGCATATCAGCATCATTATCGTTATAAAAAGAAACCATGGCACGGCAAAAAAGCCTGATATTGGCAAATGGAGAAGATCTTGGTATGGGACGCAGCACACTTAGAGCATCTTCCCACAACCCATCGTTCATTAATAAAATTCCCTTATAAGCTGTATCCACGTCTCGCTTTAAAGGAGAAGCTTCATTGAGATCATTTATGAAATCCGGATACTGACCTGTAAAAATTCGATTTGCAAAAATTTTTTCCGTTTCAGGTGAAATTTTATGTACAGCAATATATTTATTATAAGCATTTACAGCCTCTTTGTTTGAACTGGCGGATACATATAATGTAATATCGGTGTCAGAAAGTTTATCTACTTTCGGAAAATATTCGTTCGTCTGTTTTTTTATTGCTTCAGCTTCACGTATCATACCTTTTTTACGTAACTGCGATTCTCTTAAAAGGTAAGCGCGAAAAATATAAATATTTATTTGATCAGCAGAACCGCCTTTTTTTAAAGCCAACTTAAAACAATTTAAAGCTTCTCTGGAATTTTTGTTTATAAAAAACTGGTTTCCCTGTGAAATAAGCTGATTCGAATTTAATTTTGTAAATTGCAGTTGAACTTTTTTATTTTTATTACGTTGATTTTTTTTTTTTTTTTTTTTAACCATTGTGTTATTATATTATTTTATCGTTCAAGATATAGGAAAAATTATTAATAAAGTAGGGGCAATCCCCCTGTGATCGCCCGCATTTAAGTAGATAATATTTTAATAAGCACCCCGATATAAAAACGGGCATGACTGATTGGAGCCGCCATATTAGCACGATGGTTGGCCAGAATTCCATCCATATCGCCGTTTATAATTATCCATGGTGAGATATTTGCCGCTGTTTCACACATTTCATGAGCATGATGAAGAACTTCCATACCGTTGCGTGATTCTATGATTATATGAAAATCCTTTTCAATAGCTTCCAGCATAATCACCATGGCGCTTGCAACACCTTTGGCATAAAAAAAATAGTCATCAGCATGAAAAAAGCTTACATTGGTTCCTTCATCCTCCTTTCTTTTTATCAAATTTTCATCACAACTTCCCAACAGATCTTCATACGTCATCAGGAGGGGGAGCAGATTGTCCGCTCTGGTATAAAAAAAAGCCCTGCTATTTTCCAGTTCATCTCTATAAGCTTTTAACTCTTTAAGACCGGCACGATACTTTGATTCAGGGGACGGAAACCAGTATTTGTCCGATTTTATCATAAACCAGTTCATGGCATGTTCAAGGTGAGGATTGAAAGAAGCGCTGGAGCCGGTACGGGATATTCTTTCAGTTAGGAGCACAACTGTCCTGCGTGTAATCTCAAGGACTCCAAGCTGAAAATTGTTAACATTATCTGTAACATTTATTATATCATTCGACCTCCAGCCCCAAAAGCGTTCAGTAAGTTCATATTCAAGCGGTTTTATAGTGGCAGAAACAAAAGCAACACCTTTAACCTCCGGCGATGATTTAAAAACCTCCATGGATTTATCTTCAGTAACCTGCTTGGAAAACTTATCTATATGCTGTATCGGGGTTGAATGCTCTGTTAAGTCTTGCTTTGTAACATTTAATTGTTGATCTGATTTTAAATTGTTATATAAAATAGGGCTATCAGATGTTTTGTATGTTTGAATTTGAGGCTTATATATATTCTTGTCAAAAAAACCTGATGCAGCAACAAAAATCCATAGTACTGCAATTGTTAATAAAATAATAAGCGTAATTCCTGGAACACTTTTCAATTTTTCCATAACATTTCTCCTGACGATGTTAGGGACGTAGAAAAAAATAATCATCCCAATTAGCATCCCCGCTTCAGGCTGCTTTTGCCCGATCCCAAATTTCAAAAATCTTGAAATAGTTCACTATTACTGCGCCTTTTAAAATTTACGATCGACCAAAATCAACCCAAATCCGGGCGCTTCTTGGAACGATTATTTTTTTCCGCGCCCCTTAGATGGCTAAATAAAAATCATAAAAATTTTTTAAGTTCAAGAAAAACTATCAGTTTTCGTTCTCGTTCCTTACTATTTATTCCTGAGTTTGCGTATATCTCCAATACGGATGGTAAGATTAATTGAATCAAAATATTCAATTAACGGAATCAGATATTTTCTTGATACACCTGCTATATCCTTAAAATTCGGGGTGGTCAGCTCCATGTTTGCATCAAAAAAATCTATCAGCCTTTTTTTTAACATATCTACAGCATCCCGGTCAAAATAAAGATCATCCTTTGCCTTGATTATCATATTTTCTTCAATCAAAAGCATAAGGACATCTTTAGCGGACTGAACATCAATCTTGAGCTGATCCGGAATATCTCTAAAATATGGCGGCTTAAGACCTGTTTTTTTATATATTTCAAGTATCTTTTTTTTGAGTTCAGCCTGATCAGCGCCCAGAGAAATGGAATGACCGGACAGACGCACAGTATCATCTTCAGATATTATTTCATCCTTTTTTTCCATTTGTATAATAATCAGGTTAAAAAGTTTTGAGCCCATTATTAATGGAAATTTGGTCTTTAGCTCCTCTTTGGACATACCGGTTTTAAGTAAATTTATTTTATGGTAATTTTCTAAAACCTGAAGGATTTCATTTTTAATCTTTTCAAAAGTATTATTGTGAATATAAAGCCGATTATCCTTGTCTGTACAGATTAATATTCTTTTTGATAAAAGACCGGATATAATACTCTGAAGCTGCTTGTCCGCAAGGTTGGTCATAATTCTTAAATCAGCGTAATTAACGCCCTTGTGGCTGGATTGATTCACACAATATTCAACAATTTCCTCAGGTGTATTATTCATAAGGCCATTCAGACCTTTTATGACTTCAGGTTTAAAACCTTTATGCTTTTTGGGAATCGGGTTTAAAACTCGCCCACCGCCAATAGTTCTGATTGGAGAATAACTTCTAATAACAAACCTGTCGTCCTTTACAACAGTAACAGGCGAATCAAGACGTATCTGCACAACAGATGTTTCTCCGGGAGCAATTTCATCCTTTTCAAGTAACGCTATAATGCCGAGTATTTCGCTGGTACCAGCATGGAACCTGACCCTGGTACGATTTTTCATAGGTTTCTTGTTGATGGTCAAAAATTGCAGCGATACATCTATCATATAGCTCGATTTCATTTCACCAGGTTTCCCAAGCATTTCGCCTCTATTGATAGATGTCTTTTCAAGCCCTTTAAAATTTATAGCAGTACGCATACCTGCTTCAGCAGTGTTTACGGTTTTGTTATGCACCTGAATTCCGCGAACATTGGAACTAACCATAGATGGATATATTTGTACAGCGTCACCCACACTTACATGGCCGGAAATAAGGGTCCCGGTAATTACTGTTCCAAAACCCTTCATTGAAAAAACCCTGTCTACGGGGAGTCTGAAAAGACCTGAAATAGAACGTTCCGGAATTAAAGAGCTTAAATCTTCAAGTGTTTTTATAAATTCCTGGATACCCTGACCGGTTACTGCTGAAACCGGTACCATTGGAGTGCCTTCCAGAAATGTTCCTTTTAAAAAATCAGCAGTATCCTCTTTAACCAGTTCCAGCCATTCTTCATCTACAAGATCAACTTTGTTGAGAACAATAAAACCGTATTTTATGTCCAGCAAAGAACAGATTTCCAGGTGTTCTCTTGTTTGGGGCATAACCCCTTCATCGGCCGCTATCACCATCACGACAATATCTATTCCGGTTGCACCAGCGACCATGTTTTTTATAAATTTTTCATGCCCTGGCACATCAACAACACCTACATGCTGGCCTCCAGGAAGCTCCAGAGAAGCAAATCCCAGCTCAATAGTTATTCCTCGCAGCTTTTCTTCTTTTAAACGATCTGTATCTGTGCCTGTAACAGCCTTAATCAGGGAAGTTTTACCATGATCTATATGCCCGGCTGTGCCAAGGATAATCTGTTTCACTTATAAACGTTCCTTACTTTTTGTGGCGTAAATATTCTGAAAAATAAGAAAGACCAACAAGAATAATGCCGATTCCTGCAACATATAACTTGTTTGCATTTGGATAAAAAAAATGAGTCAGCGCTACTGCCATAGCAATTCCAAGTATTGCTCTAATTATAAAAATCTGAAAACGAGTCACAAGAAGAATCCTAAATTATAAATTTATCTATCAATACAATTATTATTATAGCAGAAGACAAATTCGGTCAATAACTAGTTTTTGTGGGATGTAATATAAAACAGTTGTAAAAAATGCTGGAACATAGAATCCTAAAGAACGTGGACAAAATAACTTCCCCAAGTAAGCGCAATGTTTTGTTGTCCCCGTCAGGGCATGGCAGTTGATGAAAAATTAAAAACAGCATTCTGCTTTTGGCAATGTGTCAATAATTGTTTAAAACAGCTATTTTTCTCTAATATAGATTCTGAGTCGGGTATAATAGAAAAAAAGGCATTGCTTCCAATGAGAATCAATTTTGTTTTTGCCCTGGTCATTGCTACATTAAGACGGTTGGGACTGTTTAGAAACTCACTGAGCAGATGATCCGGGTCGGAAGATGTTATTCCAAAAATAATAATCTCCCGTTCCGCCCCCTGAACCCGTTCAATGGTATCCACAAGAGGAAGCTGTATATCTTTCGGCATTTTATCACCAAGTCTTTTGATGATGGCATTATTTTGGGCTCTGTGGGGCGAAATCAAAGCCATTTGATCAGGTAATATTTTATAGTCTATCATTAATCTGTTGGCCAGTGCGGCCATAAGCTCTGCTTCCATATCCGATTTCTGGGAACATCCCTGGTGGTCAGTCAATACCAGTACAACCGGTTTTGCAGGGTCAAGGATCTTGTCATATTTATGTGTTAATTCAGGATTTGTAGTGACCTTATGTAAAGGCTTATCCAGGGCAAGCCTGGCATGGGCATTGGCAGTCGCCGGGTCCAGCATGTTTTTATACCATGTTCTGCCGGGGAATGCGCAGATTTCCTTATTCATGCGATAGGTAATATTAAGAGTTTCCTGGTGTAACTTTGGATATATGCCCAGCAAATTTGCCATAATGGATTGATTTAAAAGCAGACCGGCCGGTTCCCTATTATATTCCCCGTAATCTCCCAGCACGATGGGCGGTAGCTGATTGACATCCCCCAGAAACAAAAAATTGCCTTTGCTGTAAATCAGGCTCAGCAGAGCCTGGGGCACCGGCACCTGGGAGGCTTCATCGAAAATAATCCAGTCAAGGGCCGGGGGAAATTCTTTGTTTTTGCTGTTAAAAAGATTATAAAAGCCATATCCTGTGGCACCCAGAATCAGCCAGGGTCTGGCCAGGACATCATCTGCATCACCCTGGAATTCCACCTCCATGCCTTTGCTGCTTTTTTTATCTATTTTTTCAGACTGCCTGCCCTGCCCCCATTTTATGCAATGGCCCGGAAAAATGCCCGGCAAATATCGGTTTACAAGCGCGGTTACCTTTTTCAATACTGTATCAATGGCTTGATGGGTCAGAGCGCTCACACCGATGCGAAGGGGCCTTTTATCTTCATGGGCCTGCATGATCAAGGCAATTAACGTCCAGCCCAGCAGATGGGTTTTGCCTGTTCCGGGAGGGCCTTGTATCATACTTGTCCGATATTGGAAAGGCAGAGCCAAAGCATTTTGCTGGGAAGGATTCAGCCCTGTATTATTGCGGGTCAGCCATTTTTTCAGCCAGGACAGTAAATCAGAAGATTGTCGGGTCAAAGATTCTCCTGCGAGCAGTTGCTGCAAAGAATGTGGCTGGCCTTCTGCAGAACGATGGGCTGCAAAAAGAGTGGTTGCAACATGGGTCAGTTTTGCCTGGTTCCAGTCGCTGATATCCTCTTCTATGGAGTATAAAAGATTTTTACTTAAATGCATTTTCCCGGATCTGGAAAGAAGTGATATTTCTCCTGCCTCCATATCATATTCAGCCATGATAACAGGAAAACCACTTTGAATATCAAAAATACCATGGGGTGCAAGCTTGAGAAAGTCTCCTTTACGAAATTTTGAGGGGCAGGTTTCCCTGGAGGTTTTTAAGATATAAAGAAAACGTCCTTCATGATCCAGCCTTGTATGAGCAAAACTTAAATATCCAATGGCCCTGAATCGCAGCATCCTTTCCTGGAGTGTCAGCTCCTGGAGAGTTAATATATCGTTCTCCTGTAATCGTTGCTCCTCTTTGATAAATCCCAGATACGGCAAAACTCTGGAGTCTTTTTCCAGGCTTGCATCCCATTCCCGTACCCATTGACTTTCCAGATAAAGAGATGCCTTTGCATATAGTTCAACCATAATGGAGAGGCTTGCTTTAACCCCTGCTAATTTTAAGTCATCCGTCCCATGATGATGGAACAGGGTTTCGGGATGGTCAACTTCAACATTGCACCCAAACAGATGACCAAGGGTAAACAAAGAAACAACTCCAGGGACGGGCATGTAAAAATGAGCCTTAAAAATTCTTCGCAGATCTGTCCACGGGCTGGGCTGGGTCTGCCATAAAAACCTGGGTTCCTTTCCTTGTTCGGCCTCTCCCCATTGAAGAATATCCAGCCGGGATCCCGAACCAAAATGGAAAATATGGGGAGCTTTTCCATTAAATATGCTCTTTTCCCATAAAGTTGAAAGCAGGCCGACAAATTTCTGCCATGTTTCTCTTTGTTCCTGATCGTTTTTCATTATCCAGACATGGGATTCAATTGGAGTACCCAAAGGATCAACTTGATCTATCACCTGCAATCCAAGAGCGCATGGAAGTCCGGTCAAAAGGTCTTTTTTCATATGTATGAAAAAGATCCTGGAAATATTAGAAGGAAAAAGCCGGGTATACTTTTTTTTCAGAAAGATCCTGTTTTCTAAAAAAGCTGCGCAACGCCCTGAAAGATGTTTTTTTTGTTCTAAAGTAAAGCCTGTTTCACTGACTTCGGAATTTTCAGCTCTATGATTTTTTTTGTCATCAAAAGGTGCTTTTTCAAGGGCTGCGTGAGTTTGGGCTATGGTAGCGCATCCCATTTTACGTAATTTTAATAATTCCCCCAGGGTTAATCCTGGCAAAAATTGTATATCTTCATTTACAAGGGCATTCTGATAGCAGACCGAATACCACTTACAGGATACACAATGGGATTGGAGCCTGTGATCTGCTGCAGATGCCGGTTGGGATAAAAAAGATTGAATGGTTTTAAAAAGCATGGGAAAAGCAGCCAGATAAGCTTTAAGATCAAACCTGTACTTTTCATATTGTCTGTTTTTTACAGATGGGCGAGTGAATAAAACCCCAGTCTTTGCCACCATGGCTGGAATGTCATGGACATTTATTATTTTTTCCAAAAGCCATGCATAAAACGCAACCTGCCATTTATGATGAAAACGCGGAGATGTGCTGCTTTTGATATCTCCAACTTCAATTACAGCTTTTTTTATTCCATTAAATTCTTTTGCTGATAAAACAAGAAGATCAGGAACCCCTGTTCCGTTCATATTCAAGCAATCCTGATTCAAATTGTCTACTTTGAGCAGACATTGTGAAAGAAAAACAGGTTTTGTGCTATAATTATTATTTGTCATATCATAGGATATAACCTTGGGGATTAATGTGTTGAGCTGTTCCAGAAATGCTTTAAACCGCGAATCCTGCGATCCTGTGGTTTTCATGAAGATGATGGTTGTCCCTTGTTTTTTCAGATCTTCCAGCACATTTTTTTCATGTATGATTCCATGGCTCATTAAAAGGGTTCTAAACTGATCATGGTTTGAAGAAATTCCGGTTTGAATCAGGGAATCCAGGCCAAGGAATTTAAAACAAAATCGCCTTTGACACTGTGCATGAAAAAAATAATCACTGACCATTGTGGCGGTGAGGGGGGCAGCATTATTTATATTAAGGCAGGGTTGCCTGAATTGCTCTGTATGGAGAAAATTACGGGCTTGTTCAACTCCATCTTGTCTGCTTTTTTCTTTTTCCATCTCCAACAAAGAATCCTCAGGGATGATATCAATGGCGCATGGTTCTGGATTATATTGGTCCTGATTATATGGGTCAGGCTCACTCTGAACAGAAGTCTCAAGAAGAAGATTTGCCTTATCACCTGAAATAATTTTTGATGTGCTATCAAGATAATGGGCAAATGTGCGCGCCACCCGGTGGTCAAAAAGAAAATCCGTCAATTCCTGTATAAGCAAATTTTTTGGCAGGGTTTTACAAAACAGATTCAAAGGGATAAGGCTGCCCAGTATTTTAAAATGTCTTTTAACCCAGGGTTTAAACTCTTCCTGATCTACCGGCAGTTTCATATCTTCAAAGCTGATCCAGTGTGAGCATTCCAGGCCGATTTCATCAGATGTTATAAACAGCTCATCATCCTTAAAATTTTCCCTGATACTCCACTCAAGCACCAGGTTACCTGCGGAACCGATAAATGTACGATAACGAAAAAAAGCTTTTTTGCCAGGTACAACCTCAATGCCATTTTCCAGAACAACTTTTTTTTCACCCTGTTTAAGCTCTCTACGGAAGAGTTTTTTTGTCCTGGCAAAGAGGCAGGTTTTATCTTCAATTTTACCTGTTTTAAGGATATTGCCCATAGCCTTTGCCACTTCACAGGAAATATGCGCGCCCATACCAATCCATGCCAGTTGTTTTTCGTCCCGGCCTTTGGAAGGCCTTGCCAGTACACTCTTTCTTTCGCCTGTATCAATCTTTAAAATTCTAAGACGCCTTCCAGCAATGTAAACTCTATCTCCCACCTCCATCTGGGAAACAATGGATTGTGGAATATCCGCAATGGCTTTTTCAGATACCTCCAGGATATATTCCTCTTCTGCTTCGGGAAAGTTTCCCCAGATTTTATAATCAAAAAGGTGATTGCGGTATTGCCAGCCACCTCCAAGCAGACCATTTATCTCAGATTTTTTTAGCCAGCATTTTTTTTCAAGTGATTCAAACACAGAAGGCAAGATTTCATGCTGTGCCGGAAAAAGAGATTGCAGGGACGAAAGAGATAGCCTTTTTTTTTCATAAAGGCAGGATATCACCTGCTGACTCAATACACTGGGCAACGTCTTGGCAGATGGAGATTCAATCATTCCTTTACGAGACAATTCAAGGAGGGCAAGAAAACGCACCACCTGCGCTCCGGAACGTTCACCACAGCAAAGTCCCCAGAAATTTATCTGATCTTCACGTCGATTGGCCCTGCCAATGCGTTGGAGAAAAGCCGATACTGAATTTGGCGGCTCATATAAAAGCACTGCATCCACATCCCCCACATCAATGCCCAACTCAAGAGTGCTGGTGGCAATGCACAGGGCATGAGGTCTCCTGCGGAACTTTTCTTCAACCATCTTTCGTTCCAGAGGCTTGAGATTTGAATAATGCAACTCTGAAACACCTTGAAATCTTCCGGTTTTGTTGACAATGCCAAGCAATCTATCGCAGGCAGCCCTGCTATTGACAAAAACAAGTATTTTCCGATACTGCCAGGTATCATACAGGTCATTGAGCAAAGCCGGGAGCTCGGATTCCTCCTGTTTAATATGAAGCAGACGTGCAATTATCTTTCTTTTGACATCGGTAATGATGCGCTGTGTATTAATACTGAAATTAAAAAAATCAATAACAGCATCTACACGTGCAATGGTGGCTGACATGGCTATTTTTTGGAGTACCCGGCCTGTTCTACGTTCAAGGCGAGTAAAGAGGTAGACAAGATGGCGTCCCCTGTATTGGTGAATCAAGGGATGAACCTCATCAATAATCACTGTTCCCACCCGAAATAAAAAGCCCTTGAGATCAGGATTCGCACTTCCCAGCATCACATCCAGGGATTCAGGGGTAGTGAACATGATATCAGGACGTTTTCCTCCCGCACGTTTGATATCACCGGTTCGAATGGCAAGGTTGAGCCCAAGACGTTCTGTGATAACAGATTCAAACCGTCTTTTTAAATCCATGGCAAGCGCCCTGGTGGGAATGATATATAGAACAGCAGTTTTTCTGCCAGAGCTGATTACCCGTTCCAGACATGGAGCAAGCACGGCCTCGCTTTTGCCTGATCCCGTGGCAGCCTGCAGCACCAGATCCTGGCCCGAAAGGATGGGGGAAACAGCATCCCTCTGGATGCTGTACAAACTTTCAAAAGCACCGTAAAAGGCGCGGAATGTATTAGGAAGTTGTAAAAGAAGTGAGTTAGACATTTAAATGAAAATGATGGGATTATTTATTTAAAATGTTACATAGAACCTGTCGGTAGACAATATTGTCTATTATATATTACAAACTATCTTAATTTACAATAAAAAATAAATGGTACCGATATTACAGCGAATCAATACAAGGTCTGGTTTGAATCTGCCAGGAGGTGATCTTGATGCCCGCTTGTCCAAAATTTTCTTGCTTTCAGTCCAGGTTTGGTCTTAATATAGGTCGAGTATCATATAGGTTGAGTATCATATAGGTCGAGTATCATTAAAGAGAGGATTGTATATGAAATTAAGCGTATCGATAAAACCCATAAGTTATTTTAAATCTCATGCTGCTGAAATTATCCGACGCATCTCAGAAAACCAGGAGTCAATGATTATTACCCAAAGAGGAGAGGCAAAAGCGGTGATTCAGGATATTTGCAAATACGAACAGACCCAGGAAAGTCTTGCAATGCTGAAAATTCTGGCTCAAAGCCGGAAAAGCTTAAACAAAGGAGATGTTCGACTTGCAGCCGATGTTTTCAATGAGCTGAAAATAAAGGATGATTCTCTCTCATGAGTTTTATTGTTCATATAATAGGAGATGCCGAAAAAGATTTATATGAAATCTATGATTATGTCAGAAAATCGAACTTTCCGATCAATGCCCGAAAATTATTTTCACGGCTAAAACAGGCATGCCTCAGTCTTGCGGACAATCCGGAGCGAGGGCATATCCCAGCTGAACTTGAAAGAATAGGTGTTTATGAGTATCGGGAAATTCACATTAAAGTACACAGAATTATCTATCAGATTGTTGATAATAACGTATTTATTCATTGCATTTTGGACGGCAGGAGAGATCTGCAAGAACTGCTGGAACATAGAATTTTGAGATAAAAAAAATTACACCCTTCCTTATGTCAAATGTTAAAATTGAGTAATTATCTAATTTTTACAAGCTCCACGAGCTTGATCTCATCTCCGACAAATCAAAGGACCAATTGGATGCCAGAATAAAAAAGTTCTACGATGCAACCGAGTCTCAGGAACCCGATTCGACGAGAAGGTGTTTAACTCCCAACGGCAGGTTTTTTGATCTGCTACTGACAGCAGAAAATCTTAAAGATGCAAAAAAAGAAATAATAGAAATAAAACAATTGGGAAACAGGTTGAAAATATTACGAAAATGAATCGCTGACAGAATTATATCAGATACAAAACCGATACAGTGGGGAAAAAAGGAGATATTTTGAGAGTTAAAATAACAGCCGGAACCAGGCAGCCTGCTGCCATTCCGTTTAATTATAATTATGCCCTTCATTCCGCCATCTATGGTTTTATCAAAAAATCATCAAATGAATATTCCAGCTACCTTCATGATAAAGGGTTTATTAATGAAGCAGTAAAAAAACGATTCAAATTATTCACATTTTCAAAACTGTTTTTTGCGCCGTCAAGGATAAAAAAAAATGGATTCAACGGAGTCAAAGAGATCAGTTTTATTTTTTCCACACCCATTGAGCAAAGTTACGAACACCTTATCCTGGGTCTGTTTTCAGACCAGACCTTTCACTTAAATTTTTTTGATGAAAAAATAAACTTTTCAGTCACACAGGTTGAATCCCTGCCTGAGCCACAATTTGACAGCGAATGCAAATTCCTCTGCCTTTCTCCCATTGCAGTCTCAACCCAGAGAGAAAAAGAAAATGGCTCCCTTGAACAGCACTACCTTGATTATATGAATCCTGAAGAAAGGGAACATTTTATTGAAAACATAAAAAAAAATCTGATTAATGAATACCAGACATTTTATAAAACAGATTACACTGACCATGAGCAGGAATTTAAATTAAGTTTTGATGTAAACTACATTGCCAAACGCCAGGGAAAAATCAGCAAGCTGATTCATTTTAAAAAGATTGATAAAAATATAAAAACCAAAATTAAAGGCTTTGAAGCGCCTTTTAAAATTATTGCTGATTCCAGGCTTATTAAAATTGGTTATGATTGTGGTTTTGGAAATGGTGGCAGTATGGGGTTTGGGTGTGTGGAAATCATAATTAATACAGATAATAACAAAAACGATTAGCAAATTGATACATTGACTTAATAAGCGTGATATAAGGTTAATGATATTGAGGTTAATATGACAAAAATTGTTTCTATAAAATTAATTATCAGTAAAATTATTTAAAGTAAAATCGAAGCATTTTAGGGTTGGGAAAAAACAGGAGAAATCAATGCATGTTCCGCACGAAGGTAAGCGCTGATGAAACAACGGGTTGAGGATTACCTGGATCAACTCACCAAGGCAGGGAACCCGGAAAAGTAAGAATTATGCTGGAGTAAAACCATGGTCACAAACAAACGTATCCCTATGCAGCCGGAAGGCGACAATCTGTTTGATCGCGTTATCTCTATTCTTGAACAAGCACGTTCCAACGCTGTTCGAGCCGTTAACAACAATATGGTAATAGCTTATTGGCTGATTGGACGGGAAATCATACAGGAAATTCAGGCCGGAGATGAAAGGGCCGAATACGGCAAGCAGGTAATAGAAAAGCTTTCTGCCAAATTAAACCATAAATACAGCCGCGGTTTTTCTACCACCAATTTGCGCTACTTTCGAACCTTTTACATGGTCTATTCCAATCGGATCCCTGAGATTCGCCACATTGCATGTGGCAAATTCAAATCGTCCGGAAAACGCCACACCCAAAGTGGCGTTTTGGATGCCATGGCATTGGCGGTCAAGCAAGCCGGCATCGAGCGCGGATTTTCGCCCAATTTAGGATGGTCTCATTACAGGGCTTTGATGAATGTAGAACATCAAAATGAACGCCTTTTTTATGAGATCGAAGCAGAAAACGAAGGCTGGGATGTCAAACACCTTAAACGTCAGATTCATACCTTTCTTTTTGCAAGGCTTCTCAAGAGCCGAGATAAAGAGACAGTTATGGAACTTGCCTGTCAGGGGCAAAGGCTCAGCACGCCGGCCGATACCATTAAAAACCCCTATATTCTCGATTTTCTTGGATTGCCGGATTTTCAAATCCATCATGAATCGGAAATTGAAAAGGCGATTATTGACAATCTTCAGTTATTTCTCCTTGAACTGGGCAAAGGCTTTGCTTTTGTCGGTCGTCAAAAACGCATGCAATTCGACGATAACTACTTTTATATTGATCTGGTTTTTTACAACTGCATTCTGAAATGTTACCTTTTGATTGACCTCAAGATCGGCGAACTGACCCATCAGGATGTCGGCCAGATGGACGGTTATGTCCGGATGTTCGATGACAAAAATCTTACAGAGGGGGACAACCCGACCATTGGTCTTATTCTCTGCGCAAAGAAAAACAAAACCATCGCCCGATATTCCGTGCTGAACAACAGCAAACAGCTCTTTGCGTCTAAGTACATTGCTTTATTTGCCTACCGAGGAAGAGCTGGAGCGAGAATTGGAGCGGGAACGAAGGTTGATTGAAGAAAGACAACAAACAGAAAACGAAGGCAACCAGGATGGTGATTAAGGTTTTTGCTGTTTTGGCAGGGTAAAATAAAGAAGATGATTCATTAATTGATAATGGAATGGCTGTATAGGAATCTGAAGAAGGGAAAAAAGAAATCTCTGCAATTGAAGATAAATTGAAAAAATTTAATGTGGTGAAAAAATGAGCAAAATCAGTCGAAAACTGTTATAATAAATTATTGCTCTGTCGTTTGACGGTAAAATTTGAAAGGATTTATTATTATCATGTATTTTGTTAATTATCG
>JAGGWL010000274.1 GCA_021157555.1 Deltaproteobacteria bacterium
AAGAGATTCCGGAAAATAATATTGGTCCATTATTTCCTTTAAAAACTTTTATCGTCAATCTTGCTGATAAAGAAGGCAAACGTTATCTGAGAGTTACGATGGAGATGGAATTAATAAATGAAGAAGCCAGGGAGAAACTGGAAAAACGATTGCCTCAGATACGAGATAATATTCTTATGATCATTCCTACCAGGACATTCGAAAATCTTAACAGTGCTAAAGGAAAAATTGAGCTGCGAGATGAGTTGTTAACCAAACTTAATGGTTTGTTATTGGAGGAGTATATTAAAAATATTTATTTTACAGAATTTGTAATACAGTAGGTTGAAGGTTGTAGACTGAAAGGGAAAGGTGAAGGGTGGAGGGTATAATTAATGGCTGACCAGATATTATCACAGGAAGAGATAGATGCTCTCCTTTCCTCAATGGATAATGGAGAGATTGATGACGGCTCTGACGAACAAAAAGAAGTCGAAGTAGTCATTGAGTCTTACGATCTTATGTCACAAAGCACAATGCTGCATGATCAATTTCATGCTCTTGTGGAAATTTACGACAAGTTTACATATTTACTTCAGACATCAATTTCTTCAACTCTGCAAAAGCCTTTTGAAGTTAATTTTGTTTCAACTGAAATGGTAAGATATGAGGAGTTTATAGCTGCATTTTCAAGTCCTGTAAGTTTGATTACATTTAAAATGGAGCCTCTTATTGGTTCAGGGCTGCTTGTGATTGAGCAAAATCTTTCTTTTTCTTTAATTGACTGTATGTTTAGCGGTGATGGCTCACCGATTGTACAACTAAGAGATTTTACTCCTATTGAAAAAAGAATGATAAGCAAATTTGCCGGCATAGTATTAAGCAGTTTTGAAGAATCGTGGGATATAGTTTATTCGATACGAATATCTATAGATTCGTTTGAAACAAAGCCTGATTTTGTTCATATGGCTTCAAATGAAGATTTAATGATAATAGTAGTTTTTTCTGTTCAATGGAATGAGTTTTCAGGGAACATCCATATGTGCATTCCTTATTTAATGCTGGAACCTGTTAAAGCTAAATTGACATCTACATATATGAGGGGAAAAAACATAGAAAATGTATGGAGAGATCAGTTTCTATCATTGCTTCAGGACGCAGAAGTAAACTTGATAGGAGAGCTTGGGAAAAATAGATCTACTGTGAGAAATTTGATGGATTTAAAGTTAAACGATGTAATCGGGTTGAACACAGGACCTGATGATACAATTAGTATAAAAGTAGAAGGTGTAACAAAATATAAGGCCTTTCCTGGAGTGATAAAAGGAAACCGTGCTGCTCAAATATCTACAATAATTCAAGAAAATACAGGTAATTTTACTTATGGATAATTCAGAACAAAAGATGATGGATTCTGGAAATAGCGGTTCCCTGGTTGTTGAGAGTGATCAGAATAACCTGGAAGTTATACTTGATATACCTTTGGAGATAACAATTGAGCTTGGACGGACGAGAATGGTTGTAAACGATTTGCTTAAACTTGCGCAGGGCTCTGTTATTGAACTTTCAAAAATGGCCGGTGAGACATTGGAAATACTTGCAAATCAACGTCTGGTTGCCAAAGGCGAGGTCGTGGCAGTAAATGATAAATATGGAGTAAGGCTTACAGAAATAGTTACCCCCATGGAACGTTTAGAGAGCTTGAAATGAATAATAGCCCTGACATGGTAACAACAGCGCTTAATCTTTTTTTTGCACTGGTTATTGTTCTGGCGAGTCTGCTTCTGCTGTTTTACTTTTTTAAAAAAGTGGTAAAAAAGTATTATCATAATTCTGATAATATGCTTATCCAGGTTCTGGATACTTCTTTTATAGGGGTAAAAAAAAACATTTCACTTGTTGAGGTGCCTGGCGCTGTACTGGTTCTTGGTATTACTAATGATAATATTTCTTTTCTGACCAAAATTGATAAAAAAGATGTAATGAAAGAACTGGAGAAAACGGAGATATAGATTCTTATATAACCAGCACGCCCTGTCGAGCATAACAAAAAATGTGTAGGGGCGAACCTTGTGTTCGCCCTTTGCATATAAATTCATCACTTTCATATAAAAAAAAACAGATGACCGAATGAATAATATTTCAAAAAAATATATTTTTATCTCGTTGTTTATCTGCATAGCTGCAGGGATGCTGCCTGACAATACATGGGGTAATACAGCAGGTGGAACTACTCCTGTGATAAGCATAGATCTAAAAAATGCGGATATAAACAATCCTGATGAAGCAGCAATTGTTCTTAAAATTTTTTTGCTGTTAACTGTTTTATCTCTGGTTCCTTCAATTTTAATCATGCTGACCTCTTTTACCAGGACTGTAATAGTCCTTTCTCTTTTGCGTCAGGCTATAGGGACTCAGCAGATGCCACCAAATCAAGTAATCATCGGGCTTTCACTCTTTCTTACTTTTTTTGTTATGACACCTGTATGGCAGAACATTAATCAGAATGCCCTTACGCCATATATGGAAAAAAAAATAAGTGGAAAACAAGCACTGGAAACAGCCATACTTCCTGTTAGGGGGTTTATGTTCAAGCAAACCAGAGAAAAAGATCTGGCCATGATGGTTAAACTCTCAAAAACAAAAAGGCCTAAAAATATAAATGATGTTCCTACAAGTATTCTTATTCCTTCTTTTGTTATAAGTGAGTTAAAAACTGCTTTTCAAATCGGGTTTCTTCTTTATGTCCCATTTCTTATAGTTGATATGGTCGTGGCGTCTGTTCTTTTATCAATGGGAATGATGATGCTGCCTCCCATAATGGTCTCTTTGCCATTTAAGTTAATGCTGTTTGTGCTGGCCGATGGATGGAATCTGATTGTTGGATCATTAGTTAAAAGCTTTGCATGAGGAATTTATGACGCAGGAATTTATAACAGGATTTTTTTTTGAAGCTTTAAAAATAGCTTTTATGCTGGCTGGACCGGTTTTGCTTTTTGGACTGGTTGCAGGCATACTTGTAAGTATGTTTCAGGCAGTAACTTCAATCAATGAAATGACTCTGGTCTTTATTCCTAAAATGCTTGCTGTAGGGCTGGCGCTGCTAATTTTTTTTCCCTGGATGCTGCAGATAATCATTACCTTTACACGGAATGTTATTATTAATATTCCAAATTACATAAAATGATTTAGGCTAAAAATCTTCAGCCTTCAGCCTAACCAAATGAATATCATAAACATTCCATTAGCTCAAATTCAGTTTTTTTTGCTCATTTTTTTGAGGGTAACATCAATCATGATGATTATGCCTGTTTTTGAGAGCAGAAATATCCCGGTCCTTTTTAAACTTGGGCTTTCTTTTACTATAAGTATAATTCTTTTCCCGGTGCTTGAATTTGATTCGTTTCCGGTTTTTACAGGATTATTGCCATTTGCTTTAGGTGTTGCGGGCGAGATAATGCTGGGGGTTATTATAGGACTTTCAGTTAAACTGATTTTTTCAGGCGTTC
>JAGGWL010000261.1 GCA_021157555.1 Deltaproteobacteria bacterium
CAATTTTACAGCATGCATATTCTATTTGACCATTCGATACTGTTTTGAGCACCGGATTTTGAATCATGCTTTTGGAGTACGCCGGTTGAATCCGCATCATCTGTTTCTGATAAACTTTCAAGAATAATAACTTCGGGAGTAAGAACAAAAAACGCTTCATCTACTCCAAGCTTTGGAGAAAAAGGGGCGTTCAGCGAGTAGACAGCGATAATAATAAATATAACTCCAGCACTAACCAATGCCCAGGGCAAAGTTCGCTGCCGGCAAGCAAAAAAAGGGAATCTGTCTTTAGCGCCGCCTTCAATTTTCTGTAAACCACTGGCTACCCGGTTGTAAAAATCAGGCAAAGGTACAGGTGTTGTTTTGTCCTGTTCTATTTTCAGCAATTGAAAAAAACGTTTTGATCGAATTTTATCTTCACTCTCTTTTTTCCCCATCCAGGATTTGATATCCTTCCAAAAAGTTCTATATCGCTTCATCCTGCACCTCCTGTCCTATTTTTCCCATCTTGATCTTGAGTCCCTTATCAAGCCTATGAAGAACTGAGCGCCGGGCCCTGTAAATTCGCATCTTGACCCCGGCTGTGGTCAGCCCCATCAGCCCGGCTGTCTCTTTTGATGTCAGGCCCTCGACTGCCGTCAGAATAAGTATCATCCTTTCTTTTTCCGAAAGATGCGCCAGCGCCATTTCCAAAAGCTCCCTGGTTATCAAGCTGGTTTCAGGATCTGCGTTTTTTTCCTGATTTCCGCAAGATAATTTTGCTTCCAGCTCATTGACGGCACTTATGTTAATATCCGAAACAAAAACTTCCTTAAGATTCTTTTTTTTTCTTAGCGCATCATAGCAGAGCCGGACGGCTATCTTTGCAAGCCAGTATTTTACAGGTACTTTACTGCGATAGCTTTTTCGATAGCGAAACGCGCGGAAAAAGGTTTCCTGGGCCAGATCTTCCACCATCTGCCGATCCCGAAAAAATCTTCCAATCAACCGAAACAGGTATGGGGCATGAAGTTGAACGATTTCACGCCATTTCGATTCATCTGCTGTTAAAACCGATATAATTTTATCACCTTCCAGTAAAAATTGTGAAGTAGGAATTACGAATTATCAGTATTTAATTGATCTGATCAGAAAATCACCTTTAATTCGTAATTCCAGATTGAATATTCCTACGGAAATGGAAAATATCTTTTCATATGCATTCTCTGCTGCGGACGTTTTTTTCTCAACTCTTTCAGCCTGCCTGACAAAATATTTTTTTGGTCGGAATCCAGGATTTTAACAAACTTTATCCAGTGTTCCAGTCTATCCTTGACCATTTGAGCTCTCAATTCAGAAATTTCATTGATAATTTCCTCACATCCTGCTTCTGATGACTCTGAATCATTCAGAACTTTTTCAGTTAACCTTGTTTGTAATCCTTTAAATTTTTCCCAGTTAGCTGCGCCGCTTTCCCCGGATTCTTCACACAAGGCATGAAGATCATCCTTTTGTGCATCAGTAAGCTGAAGCGCTTCCATGACTCCCCTGGCATGTCCATGAAATTTTCCCTTGTGCCTCTCTTTTCCATACTGCCCGTAGGCAAAAGCCTGGGCTGAGAAAAAAATAAAAACAACGATTCCAAACAGAAATAATGTGGTTCTTTTTTTCATTTTGCTGCCTCCTTGAGTTAAATATTTATCAAAACAATATGGTTTCCAAAATTGCTTCTTATATATGTAGACCTATTGTTGGTTAAAAAGGTAACATTTTTTTGATGCTCTTCAGCTAAGGAACGAGGGCGCCACACAAATGTTATTCCAATTTTCTGTAAATCTGTTATATATATTTGATATAGATAATGATATGCTTTATAAGTATCATAGTTTTGGGTCAGGTTTTTCTGGCACCAAAATTGCTGTTATAGCAAATAAAAGCAGCACGTTAAAAAAGGAATTTTTTCAGTTTGAAAATAATTATTATAGGTGCCGGAGAGGTCGGTTTTCACATAGCCAGCCATCTTGCTCTTGAGAATAAAGATGTTGTTGTGATTGATTCAAATTCCGAAGCTATCCGGCGTGTCTCCGACAACCTTGACGTTCAAACCGTGAATGGTTCAGGCAGCAGTCCTGTAATTCTTGAAGAAGCAGGTATTAAAGAAGCTGAAATAATACTGGCTGTAACAGACAAAGATGAAACAAACATGGTGGCATGTCTTGTTGCTGATATTCTTTCTCCCACAACAAAAAAACTGGCCAGGCTACGCAACGCCGACTTCGATGATTTTCATGTTATATTTAACAAGCATGCGCCGCATATTGATACCTTAATCAACCCGGAAATAGAGGTTGTAAAGACAATAGACCGACTTATGCATATGCCTGGTGCAGTTGATGTAGGCGAATTTGCTGATGGCCGTGTTAAATTTGTCGGCATTCAGTTGGAAAAAGACGCATCAGTAACAAATTCCAAACTATCCAAAATTTTTTCCGAAACAGGAATACATCTTCCTTTGATTGCTGCAATTATAAGAAACGATGAGCTTATTATCCCTACCGGAGACGACAAGCTTCGTGCCGGAGATACTGTCTATTTTGTCAGTGATGATAAAAAACTACAAGAAGCATTTGTAATTTTCGGAAAACATGCTGAACCTATAAAACGCGTATTGATTGTTGGTGGCGGGCGTATCGGGTTCAGGCTGGCCAAACATTTGGAAAAACACTCTGTTTATACTAAAATTATCGAAAAAGACTATGACCGATGTCACATGCTTGCAGACAAACTTAACAAAACAATAATACTCCACGGCGATGGTTCCGATCAGGAACTACTGCGCGAAGAGAATATTAACGATACTGATATTATTATAACCCTTACCAACGATGAGGAGATTAACATCCTGATTTCTTTGCTTGCCAAAAAAATGGGTGTTAGCAAAACAATAACGAAAATCAGCAAATTCAGTTATTTTCCGTTAATGTCAATGATAGGTCTGGAACAGATTGTTAATTCCAGGCTTTCAGCAATCAATTCTATTTTACAACATATCAGAAGAGGGAATGTACTCTCTGCAATATCAATTAAAGGAGATAAGGCTGAAGTTCTGGAAGCAGTAGCGATGGAGACTTCAGATATAGTCGATAAACCTTTAAAAGAGATCTCCTTTCCAAAAGGCGCATTAATTACAGTCATAATCCATGAAAATGATATTATCATCCCATCCGGCAGCAGCCTGATTAAACCTGGAGACAGGATCGTAATTTTTGCCAGAAAAGAGGCAATCCCCAAGATAGAAAAAATTCTGGCAGTTAAACTGGAGTTTTTTTGATGAACTGGCGTTTTATTGCTAAAACAATTGGTATGTTAATTTTTTATTTGGGGCTCTCTATGTTGTTTCCTCTCATTTGCGGCCTCTTTTATAAGGATAACAGCCTGATTCCTCTTTCTAAATCATTTGGAATAACAGTTTTTGCAGGATCTCTACTTTTTTTATTTTTCAGGAAAGCACGCACTGAATCTATAACCCATCGCGAAGGAATAGCAATTGTTGCCATAGGATGGACTGCTATCGGTCTGTTTGGAGCCCTTCCCTTTTATTTAAGCTGCGGATTCGAGTCATGGGTAGACGCTTTTTTTGAATCTGTTTCAGGATTTACAACAACCGGATCATCAATATTAACAAATATTGAAGGAATTTCAAAAGGGCTCCTTTTTTGGAGAAGTTTTATTCAATGGCTGGGAGGAATGGGCATTATAGTCCTTTCTATTGCCATCCTTCCATTTATTGGCGTTGGAGGCATGCAGCTATACAAAGCGGAAGTGCCAAGCCCTGTTCCTGATAGACTCAAGCCGCGTATTCGTGATACGGCAATGGAGCTATGGAAGGTATATGTTTTATTTTCCCTTGCAGAGATTCTTCTGCTTATGCTGGGTAAAATGGATCTTTACAATGCATTATGCCACACTTTTACTACAATGCCCACAGGTGGATTCTCCACAAAAAATTTATCCATCGCACATTATAACAGCATATATTTTGATACAATAATCACTATATTCATGATATTTGCTGGAATTAATTTTTCTCTTCACTACCAGATGATCAAGGGGAAACCTCTTGCATACTGGCGGGATTCTGAATGCCGCTTTTTTCTTGGCGTGGTAATACTTCTTATTGTGATAGTCAGTTTTAATATATACGGCACTGTATACAAACAAATAGGAGAGGCTTTCAGATTTGGGGCTTTTCAGGTGGTTTCTATAGTGACTACCACAGGATATGCCACTGCGGACTATGAAAAATGGCCTGCCATGTCACAAACTATCATTCTACTGTGCATGTTTCTTGGCGCATCAGCAGGTTCAACAGGAGGCGGAATAAAATGCCTGAGGATAATGCTATGCCTTAAATATTGTTACAAGGAAATTTTTTCCCTTATACATCCTCATGCTGTCACGCATATAAAAATTGGTGGAAAGCCAGTACCTGAAGATATTATAAGAAGTGTCCTCGGATTTTTTGTTCTTTATATGGGGCTCTTCGGTCTCTGTTCAGTACTTTTGGCAGGTATGGGAGTTGATCTTGTGACTTCTTTTACTGCTGTAGCTTCAGCAATAGGAAACATAGGCCCCGGGTTTGGGCTTGTAGGCCCTGCCGAAAACTTTGCTCACATTCCATCAATGGGTAAATGGCTGCTGATATGGTGCATGCTTTTGGGAAGACTGGAAATCTTCACAGTTATTATACTTCTTGTTCCCGAATTCTGGCGCAAATAAAAAAATATATTTTATTAATATACTTGGCATGATTCATGCTTTTACCTCAGTAAAACCTTGAGCTTTTCAGTTCAAAATAATTAATGATTTTGTGGGGAAATAGTATGAGTTTATCAGGAAAAGATAGACAGCGCAATTGGAGAAAAAAACAAAAATCTCTCGGAAAAAAACCATATACGGTTATGCTGGGCAGAAAAGCCCAATATATTTTAGAGAATGAGAAAAAAAGGACAGGTGAGAGCCTTTCCATAATAATTAAAAAGGCTCTCTTGTCTCTTGAAAAATCAATTTTCGGTAACAAGGAAAATGTCTCTGGAGATGATGATTAAGCTCAAGTTCAGAATCAGTCATAATTTACTGCGAATCATGTTCTGTATTCTCTACCAGCCCCAGGTTAAATAATCATGTATTGAATCAGCGGCTATTCTTCCTGCACCCATTGCCAGAATTACGGTTGCTGAACCGGTAACTATATCACCACCGGCCCATACACCTTTTTTGCTGGTTTTTCCGGTTGCTTCATCCGCAAGAATATAATCCCAACGATTTAAAGCAAGACCTTCTGTAGCTTGTGTAAGCAGCGGGTTGGGGCCTGCGCCCACAGCCACAATCGCCAGGTCACACTCCAGCTCAAACTCGGAGCCTTCTATGGGAACCGGCCTGCGGCGTCCTGAATCATCAGGTTCTCCCAATTCCATCTTCAGACCCACCATTCCGGTAACGCGGCCTTGGTCGTTACCTTTAAATTCTACAGGGCTTGTGAGAAAAAAGAATTCCACCCCTTCCTCTTCCGCATGGTGTACCTCTGCGCCTCTGGCAGGGACTTCATCTCTTGAGCGTCGATATACAATTCTCGATTTCTCCGCACCCAGGCGTAATGCTGTTCGTGCCGAATCCATAGCCACATTTCCGGCTCCGAGTGTTATCACATTTTTACCTCTGATTATCGGAGTATCGTATTCCGGGAAACGATATGCTTTCATAAGATTTGATCTTGTCAGATATTCATTTGCCGAAAAAAGACCAACAAGGTTTTCACCTGGAACATTTAAGAATCTAGGCAAACCGGCACCTACACCTATATAGACCGCATCATATCCTTCTTCAAAAAGTTCATCTACACTTACGGTACGCCCCACAACAGCATTACAATTAACTGTTACGCCAAGTTTTTCCAAAAATGCGACTTCTGAAAAAACAATATCTTTTGGAAGCCTGAATTCAGGAATTCCATATACAAGGACGCCGCCAGGCTTATGAAAAGCTTCAAAAACAGTAACCTGATGCCCCTTAAGTGTAAGATCACCAGCAACAGTCAAGCCGGACGGACCAGAACCGACAACTGCCACTTTTTTCCCTGTAGGCGCTGCCTTTGGTGGAAGCTCTCCAGTTCCACTGATCCTTTCTTTGTCCGCAACAAATCGTTCAAGATTTCCAATGGCAACAGGATCGCCTTTTTTACCGACAATACATTTGCCTTCACATTGTAACTCCTGAGGACAAACTCTGCCACAGACCGCAGGCAGAGCATTTTTTTCCCATATCTTTCTGATGGACTTGACAAATTTTTCTTCTGCTATCAATTTAATAAAACCAGGGATATCAACTCCAACCGGACACCCTTCAACACAAGCCGGCTTTTTACATTGCATACACCTTTGCGCTTCCTTAACCGCCGCCTCCTGAGTTAATCCCAGCGGAACTTCTTCAAAATTTTTTGCTCTTATATAAGGCGCCTGTTCAGGCATTATCTGTCTATCTATTTTTTCTTTTTTTGCCATCTTATTTCTCCGTTACTTGATATTAATTATATATCAATTTATAACTGCAAACCACTCTCTTCAAGGCTCCTCTTCTCATCCTCCCTGTATGCCAGTAACCGAAGCATCAGTTCGTCATAATCAACCTCGTGCCCATCAAATTCAGGGCCGTCAACACAAGCAAATTTTGTCTCACCGCCAACTGATACACGGCAACAACCGCACATTCCGGTTCCGTCAACCATAATAGGATTCAGGCTTACCATAGTCTTTACATTGTATTCTTTAGTCATTTTGGATACAAATTTCATCATGGGAACAGGGCCAATTGCAACTACAAGCTTGACATCACCCTTTTCCAAAACTTCTTTTAAAACATCTGTTACAAAACCATGATGCCCGTATGAACCATCATCGGTACATATTCTTAAATCATTGGAAGCATTTTTCATCTCATCTTCCATTATAAGGATGTCCTTACTCCTGGCGCCAACAATACAGGTAACATCATTCCCTATTTCCTTAAGTGCGCGGGTAATAGGATGCAAAACGGCAATTCCTGTTCCACCTCCCACGCAAACTACCTTTCCGACTTTTTCAAGGTGCGTAGGAGCTCCAAGCGGTCCTATAATATCCTGGTAAGCATCCCCCACCTTCAACTCCCTGAAAAGAGCAGTAGACTTGCCAACAACCATATAGATTATAGTGATTGTGCCTTTTTCCGGGTTAGTGTCAGCCATTGTTAATGGGATACGTTCCCCTGTTTCATTTGCTTTCAGTATAACAAACTGACCGGGCCTGGCTTTGCGAGCTATCAAAGGAGCTTCTATTTCATTCCGTATGACAGTGCCCCCCGTCATTTCTTCCCGTTCCACGATTTTAAACATTTCAAACCTCCAAGTTAAACAAGAATTCTATAAAAAATAACATTTAAATGTTGTCATATTTCCTATAAAATGTCAATGTTAAATCATTTTTTTAAAAATAGATAAAAACATTCTTGAGTTGAAACTGATAAATTGATATCAATCAAGAAACAGGGAATGGAGAGAAAAATCAAGCCTAAGAAAAAAAATACACGCAGCATTCAACTTTCCGAATATTTTGCATTTATGCTATACAACCTCTGCTGGAGCCTTGCCATACCTTTCCTCCGCACAAACAGCAGAATTAAAGACGGATTTGAGCAGCGTCTTTTAAAAAAAGAATTACCTGAAGCAGACTTGTGGATCCAGGCTGCATCTGCAGGGGAAGCTTATCTTGCCTGGATTTTTGTTAAACATTTGAAACTTACCAACTCTTTGATAAGTCCTTTAAGAATACTGATAACATCCAACACAAAACAGGGAATTGAAATACTTGAGCGTGCAGCGGATGATATTATGCTGTCCCAAAAGAAAAAAATAATATTTATATCCTATTTTCCCTTTGACAAGCCTGCCATAATGAAAAAGGCGGTCAAAAAAGTTTGTCCAAAATTAATGGTTCTGCTGGAAACTGAAATCTGGCCTGGCCTTATGATGGCTTTAAAAAAAAGAGGGTGCAAGATTGTTATTATAAACGGCAGACTAACCTTGAAAAGCTTTAATAGATATATGCTTTGGCAATCTATCTGCCGCAGATTAAGCCCTGACAAAATTTTTGCTGTTTCTGCCCAAGATACAAAACGGTTCAGCCTGCTGTTCGGCAAAGAGCATGTGCTAACTATGCCTAACATGAAATTCGACAGTATTAATGGCCAATCATCTGCTATGGATGGGAAAAACCATTTAAATGCTTTTCTTCCGACGGGCACACCTTTTATTGTACTAGGTTCAATCAGAAGCGAGGAAGAAAAGCAGGTTCAAGACATTATCCTGCATCTGCTGCAAAAACATCCGGATATAATTATCGGGCTTTTTCCCAGACATATGCACAGAATTGAAAACTGGAAAAAAAGGTTAAGTAGTATATCAATAAAATGGAGGTTACGCTCTGAAACAGACAAAAGCGTCTCTTTAGGCACGGTAATTTTGTGGAATGTTTTTGGAGAACTGGGAGCGGCATATGAAACATCAACGGCAGCTTTTGTCGGTGGCAGCCTTGCCCCTCTTGGCGGACAAAATTTTCTGGAAGCGGCTGTATGCGGCGTAATCCCTGTAATAGGACCTTATTGGGCAAATTTTGCCTGGGTTGGCAATGAAATATTTAAACAGGGACTTGTTATAAGTGCTAACAACGCAAATGCTGTTGCCGATATTTTAGAAAAAAAGATCAAGCATCCTGAACAGCGCGACAAAGTGCGCAAGATAGCAGGCAGTTACATAGCAGAACGCCAGGGTGGGACAAAAACAGTTTGTTCATATGCGGAAAAAATATTGTTTCCTCCTTGTTCCTGATTTTTAATCTCCTTAACAACCACCCATTTTATAATATCTGAATTTTTCACCACAGATGCAACATGCCCTTTTAAAAAAAAATGCTCCACCAGCCATATTTCATCCATGTATTTTATAATAAGGTGATTCTCATCAAGTATTTCTGTAATCCTGCACCTTAAAAGATCTTTAATGCCTGTTCCGTTTAATTTTATTACAGCCTCCTTGGCAGTCCAATATCTAAAAAAAAGTTTACAGGGCTCTTCAGATGAAAGAGCCCATTCTTTTTGACTTGCCGTTTTTTTAAAAAGAGCCTTGGAACATGGCCGGATTTTTTCTATATCAATTCCGATACTTGTTAATGATGCTACACCTGCGACATATTCATCCTTGTGGGTGATAGACCAGTATTTACCGTCATATGGTTTAGGAACTCCCTGATCATCTTTTGCTGCTTTGGTTAAAATAAACCCTTTTTTACGCGCTGAAATTGCAAGCGCTTTTCTCGCATAGCTGCTCAAGAACAAGACTTTTTCCCTGCCGGTAAGAAGGCGATCTTTTTCAGGTACAGGTAGTATAACGGGATAAAGAATATTCACAGACATCTTTTATTTTTAAAACTCTTCTTTATTCTCAAGATGCTTCTTTATTTTAACCGCATCATTATAAATACTTTTTTTGGAAACACCGAATTGTGCTGCGATTTCTTTTGAGAGTTCCAAAATGCTTTTATCCGACAATTCAAGTCTTTTTGTGATTTCATCACTGATAACATCGGGTGCAACAATTGCTTTTTCTGTGCGCCCGCTTATTATAAGCGTACATTCCCCTTTAAGAAAAGAACGTTTTTGAATATTGTCTAAAATAACCGAGACAGGACCCCGAATGAATTCTTCATGCAGCTTTGTCATTTCACGGCCAAGGACTCCATCTCTGTCACCTACTGTTTCGATTATTTCACCCAAAAACCGTTCTATTCTTTTGGTTGATTCATAAAATATGATGGTTTTCAACTCAGAGGCCAGATCTTTTAACTGTCTCAGACGTTTCCCCTTTTTTTTGGAAAGAAATCCCATAAAAATAAAGAAATCGGTAGGGAATCCCGCAACAGAAAGAGCAGTTAGGGTAGCAGACGCGCCTGGAATCGGAATTATTTTTATAGATTCCGCAACCGCCTTTTTAATAAGGCGGTATCCCGGATCAGAGACCAGGGGGGTTCCTGCATCAGATACTAATGCAATTGACAATCCATCATTCAATTTTTCAATCAATCTCGCTGCACACTCAGCCTCATTATGTTCATAATAAGCGGCCAGGCGATTATTTATTTTATAAAAGGCAAGAAGGCTACCCGTCTTTCTGGTATCTTCCGCAGCGATAAGATCGACTTCTCCAAGAACCTTGAGTGCCCTTAGTGTAATATCAGCTCTGTTACCTATAGGTGTTGAAACAATATAGAGGCAACCCTTGGTACCGTTGTTTCCTGTGTTATCCATAGGCAAGGTCAAAGGCGTTTTTTATTATTTCTATTTCAGGAACTTTTCTTGAAAAATTTATTGCCACTACATCAAATCTTGCTTTGGCATTGCTTAGCTTTTTTGTTTTAAGATAGTAAAGTGCAACCATAGATATTTTCTTTTGCTTACCAAATGTTACTGCGTATTTGGAACTTCCGTAAAATAACGATCTTCTTGCCTTAACCTCTATAAAAACAATAGTATTTCCATCTTTTGCGATAATATCAATCTCTCCGATTTTTGTACGATAATTTTTTTGCAGAATCTTGTATCCCATTTTTTTCGAAAGATAATCAGAAGCTATAGATTCACTTTTTTCTCCAAATTTTTGATTATTATTAAGCATGATCCGGAAATCTATAAATATTCTTTAACTCCTTTAAAGGTACACCTGTGAATAGGAGACGGGCCAAACTTTTTTATCGCTTCTTTATGAACCTTGGTAGGATAACCCTTATGCCTTGAAAAACCGAATTGAGGATATTTTTCATCATATTTTTTCATAAGCCTGTCACGCGTTACCTTGGCGATAATGGATGCGGCGGCAATTGAAATGCTTAGAGAGTCACCTTTGATAATTGTAGTTTGGGGGAGCTCGGATGGAATAGTAAATGTGCCGTCAATAAGCAGGAAATCGGGGTTGATTTCAAGGTTTTTAACTGCTTTAAACATTGACATCAGAGTTGCCTGAAGTATGTTAATCCGATCAATTTCTGCAGAATCTACTATGCCTGTCGCTATTGCAAGTGCATGTGTACAAATTTGATCATAAAAGTAATCACGTTTTAAAGGAGTTAATTTTTTTGAATCATTAATGCCGGATACTGCAAATAAATCAGGAAGAATTACTGCTGCCGAAACAACCGGGCCTGCCAGAGGACCTCGGCCGGCTTCATCCAAGCCGGCAATTTTGAAAAAACCTTTACTGGAAGCTTCCCTTTCAAACTTCCACCAGTCCTGTCCTGCCCGATCTTTAATCAGTACCTTAATCGGAACTTTAATAGACAATATAGCTATACCTTCTAATTAAAACGTCGCTCTTTTATTCTGGCAGCCTTACCTCGTAAGTCACGAAGATAATATATTTTTGATCTGCGCACACGCCCCCTTGTTACAACTTCGATTTTATCTATGGCAGGGGAATTTAATAGAAAAATTCGTTCAACGCCGATACCGTATGAAACCTTACGTACCGTAAAAGTTGCGTTTGATTGCCCCTTGCGTTTGCTGACTACAACCCCTTCAAAAACCTGAATACGTTCTTTTTCACCTTCTCTTATTTTTGCATGTACCTTGACAGTATCTCCGGAACGAAAATCCGGTATATCAAGCCTCATGTTTTCTCTATTAAGATGATCTATGATTTGCATAATGTCTCCTTATTTAAAAAACCTTCTATAGAAGGTTCATACTCCCAACAGCCTGTCCAGCATTATCGCTGCGGCAGATCTGACAGAAAGATGATTATAGTCTGTACCGCCCTTGATCGGTTCAAGCAAATAATCGGCACTTTTTATAAATTCTTCAGTGAGTCCCCACGCTGTTCCGAATAATAATAGATATGCCCCATCACTTTGAAGCATCGTACGAAAATTATCAATATCCAGTTTTCGCCCAAAATTTCTTGATGACGTGACAACTATTTTTGGAACCAACTCATACTTATCTTGTATATCTACAACAACCTCATCCAGAGAAGATTTTATACTTATTAACTCAAGAGCTTTGCGTCTTGTAGGATTATACTTGGCCCCGGCTCCTTCTGTCCAGTGCGAGGTTATTTTTTTAACGAACTGCTGCTGATCCATTAAAGGCGTTACAATATAAAATGCTTTAACACCGTAAGTTTTAGCCGCCCTTGACATATCATGAATATCAAGATTTGTTACAGCAGATGTAATGATATCGCCATTACGATTAACTACCGGATAATGCATCAGCGCCATGTAAAGATTGGCAGCGTATAATTTTTTCAATATTAAAACACCATTTTCTCAGAATATCTATTTCCACGGAATCCAGTCGTTTTTTCTCAAGCAAATCAGGTCTTTTTAAAAAAGTTCTGATCAAAGATGATTCAAGTCTCCACTGTTCAATTGCCTTATGATTACCCGACAAAAGTACTTCAGGAACATCAATCTCTTCAAAACTTCCTGGCCTGGTATAATGCGCATGCTCCAGCAAGGTATCTGAAAATGAGTCTTTTTCCGCTGAATCAGCTCCTCCCAAAGTATCAGGAAGTAATCTGGTTACTGCATCTATAATAACCATAGCCGGAAGCTCACCTCCGGTCAGAACATAATCACCAATAGATATTTCAAAATCTATTAATGTGTCACAGATGCGCTCATCCACTCCCTCATACCGACCACACACCAGAATAAGGTTATTCAACGATGCCAAATCACAGGCCAAATCTTGATCAAAACTTCGTCCCTGGGGTGTAAGTAAAATTGTTTGCGAAGCAGGATTTTTTATTTTTGCAGATCTTATTGCCGCAGCCAGAGGCTCGGGTTTCATAACCATTCCACATCCGCCACCGTAAGGCCTGTCATCAGTAGAGTTATGCCTGTCCATCGCAAAATCTCTGATATTGACTGTATTGGTAAATATCCTTTTTTTTTCTATGGCCCTTCTTACTATTCCGTGGGACCAGAAAAGATCAAACATTTCAGGAAAGATTGTAAGAACAACAAAATTCATTTGCCTATAACCGTTACAGCCCTTCCGGAAGATCTACGATCATTTTTCCATGTTCCAAATCAATATTCAACACTACCGACTCAAGAGCTGGAATCAACAGCTCGCTCTTCTCAATATTATCAGAATTTTTCACATCATATACATCATTACTACCTGTAGTAATGATTGAGTCGATCTTTCCAAGAAACTCCCCGTTTAATGTGAAAATTGAAAGCCCAATAAGATCAAACCAGTAATATTCATCTTCACCAGCATCAGGAAGTTTTGATTTTTCAGTGAAAATTTCTGATCCCTTTAGAGGTAAAGCAATAGCTCTGCTATAAATTCCGGTAAGTGATAAAAGAAGAATATTTTTGTGAGGCTTAACCGATTCTATTACAAAAATTTTTTCCAATCCTTCAGCATCAATAACCAGAATTGAATTTCCTGCTTCAAATATAGAAATGGATTCGGAATACGAGTAGACTTTAACGTTCCCCATAATTCCATGAACGCCAACAATCTTTCCGATTATAAGAAGATCCTCTTTTCCCACGAAGTTATTCCATAATCTCAAGCACCGTTCGTTTTCTAACTTTGGCAGAAGCAGCACTTAAAATAGTCCGCATGGCCCTTGCTGTTCGCCCTTGCTTCCCGATAACCTTGCCCAGATCTTCTTTTGCTACTTTAAGTTCCAAAACTGAAGTCTGGTTCCCCTCTACCTCCAAAACCTCTACCTGATCAGGATTATCAACAAGTGCCTGAGCAATATATTTCACCAGCTCTTTCATAGATCCATCTCCTTCGTTGGGTTGTTCAAGAATTAAGGGTTAACATTTCAATATTTTTGTACTGTACATAGCGCCAGAAGAAAAATTTAGCAGTTTTCGTTCAGACACTAAAAATCTTGTTTTTTCAAAAGACTTCTTACCGTATCTGTAGGAATAGCGCCATTCTCCATCCAATACTTGATTCTATCTTTTTTAATAGTAACAGCAGCCGGATCCTGTAAGGAATCGTATGTGCCAACTAATTCCAAAAATTTACCATCTCTAGGCGCCTCGGAATCTGCAATCACAATTCGGTAAAAAGGTTTTTTTTTTGCGCCACATCTGGCCAATCTAATTTTTACTGACATTAATTCTCCTTAGGGTTCATTCAAAACAACTTCACATTTTGGCAAGCCCTTAAAACTGCAGCATACCCCTGCCTAATCCGCGCATGCCGCCCTGATTAAATTTTTTAAGCATTTTTATCATCTGAGCATAATTTTTGAGTAACTTATTTATATCCTGTATACTGGTACCGCTTCCTTTTGCAATCCTTTTTCTGCGGCTGCCATTAATAATAGTATGTTTTTGCCGCTCACGAGGCGTCATGGAATCAATAATAGCTTCTATTCTGGTCAATTCCTTTTCATCCACCTTAATATTTTTCAGATGTTTGTTCTTATTGACCCCGGGAATCATCTTTATGATATCATCAAGCGCACCCATTTTACGTACCTGAACCATTTGATCACGAAAATCATCTAATGAAAAGGTATTTTTTCTTAATTTTTGTTCAAATTCGGCGGCTTTTTTTGCGTCTACTGTCGATTGTGCTTTTTCAATAAAGGTCAGGATATCTCCCATTCCAAGAATTCTTGAAGACATCCTCTCAGGATGAAAAGGCTCAATATCGCCAAGCTTTTCCCCTACGCCAATAAATTTAATTGGCTTACCTGTTACCGCTTTAATAGAAAGAGCTGCTCCGCCGCGGGCATCGCCATCCATTTTAGTTAGAATAATACCACCGATATCAAGTGCTTTATCAAATGATTTGGCAATATTCACAGCATCCTGACCGGTCATTGCATCGGCGACAAGCAGAATATCTGTAGGAGAAAGCCCTTCTTTTATTTGTAAAAGTTCACCCATCAACGTTTCATCAATATGCAGTCGTCCTGCAGTATCAAGAATAAGGGTGTCATATCCATCCCGCAGAGCAGATGCCCGCGCATCCATACAAATCTGCACAGGATTCATATCTGCACTTGAAGGAAAAACCGGAACAGAAAGCTGTTTGCCAAGCTTTGTCAACTGATCAATTGCAGCCGGCCTGTAAACATCAGCAGGAACCAGATAAGGGTTTTTTCCTTCTTTTCTTAACAATACAGAAAGCTTGCCTGCTGTAGTTGTTTTTCCGGATCCCTGAAGACCGACAAGCATAATGGAAACAGGCTCTTGCCCTGAAAGGTTCAGGCCCTTATGGTCACCCCCCATAAGTTCCGTCAGTTCATCGCTAACTATTTTGATAACCTGTTGACCAGGTGTCAAACTTGACAAGACCTCTTGCCCAAGTGCACGCTCTTTTATAGCCGAAATAAACTTTTTTGCAACTCCATAATGAACATCGGCTTCCAGTAATGCCATCCTTACTTCTTTAAGGCCTGCTTCAATATTTGTTTCAGTTAATTTACCATGACCTTTCAGTTTTTTAAATACTATATTAAGTCTGTCACTCAAATTATCGAACATAAGCTGACCCTGAATAAAATCGGAATAAAACCGAATAAAAGATGGATTAGGAACGGGGATGAAATAAAAACTGTTAATTTTCTCAATTTCTACGTCAGGAAAAAATTTTATAATTTTCATTCGGACACTAATATATATCAAAATTTGTAAAAATAATCTTAAAAATAAAAAGTGTCAAGCTAAATCATGGTCGTTTTTCCCATTTTTCCCGCAAGGTAACGGCCAATGATCATCCTTTGCACTTCTGAGGTACCTTCAACTATTTGCAACAGTTTTATGCTTTTATAATATCGTGAAATAGGATATTCATCCATATACCCGTACCCGCCGTGGATCTGAAGAGCATCGCTGGCCACTTTTTCAGCCATTTCAGATGCATACAACTTCGCCGCAACAGTTTCAAAAGTATGAGAACGCCCATTATCCTTCAGCCAGGCCGCCTTGAGATATTGATTTCTGGCCAGCTCAATAGCCACTGCCATATCGGCAAGCTTGAATTGAATTCCCTGAAAATGAAATATTGGCTTGCCAAATTGAACTCTGCCCGAAGCATATTTTAATGCTTCATCAAAACAGGCCTGGGCTACTCCAACTGCAATTGCGGCAACACTTATCCTTCCTGTTTCAAGCACTACAAGATGCTGAGCAAATCCACGGGCAAGATTACCAAGTAGATTCTCTTTAGGAATCCTGCAGTCAGAAAGGATAACTTCATGAGTTGCTGAAGGTTGCAGGGCCATTTTGGCATACCTGGCACCTACTTTAAAACCGGGCGCATCTTTAGGAACAATAAAGGTTGCCACGATATTTTTACCATCTTTACTCCCAACCTTTGCGGCAACAAGTATCAAAGAAGCATTCTTAAAACCAATATTGGTCACAAATTGTTTTGTGCCATTTAAAACCCATTCATCTCCTTTTAATTCCGCAACCGTACTCAACGCCCCTGCATCAGAGCCTGAATCCGCCTCTGTCAGCCCGAATGCTCCTATTTTTTTTCCTTCAGCAAGTGGTACCAGCCATTTTTTTTTCTGTTTTTCTGTTCCGAAAGCAAGAAGTTCCTGCCCAACAACACTGGTTGTTACATCAAGCAACAATCCAAGAGTCATATCGGATCGAGAAAGCTCCTCTATGCAAAGATGCATGCTAACCCAGTCTCCACCCATGCCTCCATACTCTTCGGGAAACGGAATACCCATCAAACCGAGTTCAGCCATTTTTTCCATAATATCATATGGGTATTCACCGGTTTTCTCCATCTCTTCCGCTCGTGGAGCAATCTCCTGCCTGGCGAAATTTCTAACCTCATCACGTATCATTTTCTGTTCTTTTGTAAGATCAAAATCCATAAGCATTCCTTAGGAACGAGGACAAAATAACTTCCTGCCCGTTCCTTAGCGACAATTAATGAAATATTTTATCTTTCCATCATAAAATCGCAAAAAAGTCAATATAATTCAAAATCCTATACCTGGAAATAGGAAAGTTATTTCGTCCACGTTCCTTAGGCACTTTCAGATAAAAAATTATCCATGTTTTTTGCATAGCTCTCAAAATCATTATCCACAAGAAAACGGGAGATCATTTCACTAACTTTATCGGCAGTGTCTATTTGATAATGTCCTTTTTCATTTTTGCCAGCTATTTTTTTTGCATTGGCGACAATTGTTTGGAGGGCTGTAATGGGAATCTCAATATTTGCATTTATTAGTATGGTATCTTTATTATTAGTCATATCAGATCCTTAAGAATTTGGGTTTATTCTAAAATTGCACCAGGGCGGGTTTGGGACCCGCCCATGCAAAAATAAACATAGGGTAGGGTCGGGATATTGATCGAACAAGCCTGACCCAAATTTGTATGCCTGCTTGTGGAAATTATTTCGTCTTCGTTTCCTATACGTCCCAAAAAGCCTCGCGCAACCCGGATGCACGTTCGATTCTGCGTGAAATAGCGGCTTTCAGGACAGCTTCTCTCCCCCAGATTGTCAAATTTTCCCTGGCTCTTGTAATCCCGGTGTATATCAACTCCCTGGTGAGTATCGGATTATCCTTTTCAGGCAAAATCATAATAACATTGTCAAATTCGGAGCCCTGACTCTTGTGAACAGTCATGGCAAAAACTGTTTCATGATCCGGCAGCAGCCATGGCAAAAAACGCCTGACACCTCCTGACGGATCTGGGAAAAAGGCATAGAGTTCATTACGATTTACTACATCTGCATGCATAATTATCCCGATATCGCCATTAAAAAGTTTAAGGTTATAATCATTTCTGGTGATTAAAACAGGCCGCCCGCGGTACCACTGATCTGCCGGCGAATGCTCCGTTTTGATAAGATCCTCCCCTGACAAAATTTGCTCCACAATTTCGTTTAAAAAGAAAACACCAAAAGGACCTTTTTTAACTGGAGACAAAATTTTAAAAGCGTTAAGCTTTGCTATAGCTTCATCAGGGTCATCTGTTTTCAGAAAACCGGAAAATCCCTCAAGAACAAGCTCTTTCAAATTATTCTGAAGGTTTTCGCCGGTATCTATTGCTCTCCATTTAACGCCATTCCCTTTTTTAAGTACAGAAAAAGCGCCTTCAGCATCACCTTTATTAACATAGCGGCTTAGCTCTTCGATTCCGCTTTTTCCTGAAAAACGGTAATTCTTTTTTAAATCGACAATAGAGTCGCGAATAGAATAACTGCTGGATATATGCTGAAGGTCAAGCGTGTCATTAATATTTTCACCGGTTATCTTTTTTATTCTATTAGCAAATTTATCTGAAAAGCTTCCCAGATTACCACGGTTACAAATATCGCCCAACACAGCCCCGGACTCCACAGATGCAAGCTGATCTTTGTCTCCTACCAACACAAGCCTTGCCTCTTCAGGAACTGCCTGCACAAGCTTGGACATAAGCGGAAGATCTACCATCGAAGCTTCATCAATAATAACTATATCGGCGGATAAAGGGTTATCTGAATTGTGTCGGAAATAAGGAGAATGCGAAATTGTCCCAAGCATTCTATGGATGGTGAATGTATCTGTGGGTATTGCATCCCTGATATGAGCAGGGCAGTCGATTTTCTCCTTAAAATCTGTTATTGATTCGGAGAGTCTGGCGGCAGCTTTTCCTGTGGGCGCAGCCATCAGAATTTTGAGCTTCTTTCCTTTTGCAAGTGTAAGCAAAATAGTGATAATTTTTGTAACAACAGTGGTTTTGCCGGTTCCCGGCCCGCCGGTTATGACGGTAAAGTTGTTAAAAAGAACATTAAGCAAAGCCAGGCGCTGCCAGTCCGTTCTTTCTTCCTTTTCAGGGAACAACCTTTTGAGAGTCTGTTTTAAAAATTCTGATTCTATATTTAAACAAATTTTACTGCAAAGTTGCTGAGAAACTCTTTTTTGAATAGAGTCCGCAAGTTTTTTTTCATATTCCCAGTAACGATACAGATAGAGCCTGTCAGCATCTATTATAAGCGGACAATAATCTCCAGGCCTGCCCACAGCGGAAATAGAAAAAAGCTTTTTGCGCCATTCTGAAATTTCAGGGCAAATAATTTCAGGGTAAGCAATTAGAGGGATTTTTTGCGCACTTTCGGCCTTATATGTTTCAGTGAGCTCCCTGCCGGCAAATAAAGCCAGATTCAGGCAAACATCCCCGCCACCAGTGACGTTACTGACAAGAGCAGCCCCGAGTAATATATCCGGGTCATTATTTTTAGAAATCTTCGCAATAAAATTTGCGAACCTGATATCTATTGAATTAAACAATCCGGAATACTCGGATATGGCTGGCTCCATTCCGTCTACAGATCTGCTTCGCTTTGCAGGCGTCTGGCCATACGGTCACATCTTCTATCGACCCAGTCCTGCATTTCCGAGATCTGCTCCTCTGTCAGTTTACGAAATCTTCCCTGAGGCTTGAAGTAATCTTTCACAGGGACACGTTTTTCTTTATCAAGAGCCTTGAGACTTTTTCCTTTGATCTCCATGCGGCCGTCTACCTGTTTCCATAAAAGAAAAAAACCGGATTCAACAGCAAGATTTCCCATTTTTACAGTATCGGAAACATCAAAACGCCAGCCTGGCGCACAAGGTGAGAGTATATGAATATATTTGGGGCCGTGAACCGCTTTAGCCTCCATGAATGTATTATATACATCAACAGGATCGGTTGCAAGACAGGTTGCCACATAAGGGATATCATGTGCAGCGATTATCTGTGCTACATCCTTTTTGTGCATATGTTTTCCCAGGGGAGTTGTCGTTGTCACCGTATACTTAGGCGTTGAAGAACTGCGCTGGGTGCCTGTGTTCATGTAACCTTCATTATCATAACATGCATAAATAAAATTAGTATTACGCTCTATGGCACCGCTCAGTGCCTGTATGCCGATATCAACAGTTCCACCATCACCAGCCCATGTTAAAACATTTATATCTTTTTTTCCAAGAGCCTCATATCCTGCAACTACGCCTGCGGCGGCTGATGCACCTGCTGCAAATGCCATGTTAATATAAGGCACAGCCGGTGATGTTTTAGGCCACAGACCGATATAAACATTGGCGCAGCATGCAGGGGATACAATCACAGTTCTCTTGCCAAGAGCCTTCAATGCCCATCGCAAAGCCAGAACAGAGGAACAACCGGCGCAGGCAGAACTGCCGGCCAAAAATAATTCCGGCTTTGTACTTTCTTGTTTTATCAATTCCTTAAGTGAAACCATGCTCTTATACTCCAATCTTCAGGCCCATCCATACAGTACCGTGCTGGCATGTTTCATCGGTGGGATATTCATTTTTATTTTTAATACGTAACAGTTTCTCATAAAGTCCAACCTGATCGTCTACTGTAACATTACGTCCGCCAATTCCCCAAATACAAGGAAGAGCCTTTACTTTTCGTTTTGCCCGGAACAATAAAGACATCACTTCAGTTGATATCGGACCTCCGGTTGGATTACCAAAGGCTGTTCCTCTATCTACAACTCCTATAACCTCAACTTTACCATTAAAAAGTTCAAGCAGTTCTTCGGTTGGGAATGGTCTGATGTATCTAAGTTTTAATGAGCCTGCCTTGCATCCTTTGGCACGCATCTGATCTACCGCAATTTTATTCTGCTCTGCCAGCGCTCCGTAAGCAATCACCACCACATCTGCGTCTTCACAGCAGTATTCTTCAACAAGCCCATTGTAATTCCTGCCGAACTTTGTATTAAAACCATTAATTGTTTTTTTAATTGTTTCTTTCGATTTAATCATGGCATCCTGCATCAGGAAACGAAAATCAAGATATTCCTGCTCCGGCATAACTAAGTTACCGTGTGTTATAGGTTTGTCAGGATCCAGATTAATATGACCCCACCCATCTTTTGGAGGCTGAGGTAAAAAGTCATCAATCAATTTCTGAGGAGGAATTCGTACAGGTTTGCTGGTATGACTCTGAATAAATCCTCCATAAACTATAAAATAAGGTAAATTAATTTCAGAATTTTCCGCTATTTTATAGGCCATCAGAATAGAATCAAATATCTCCTGATGAGTCGAAGCAAACTGTATAATCCAGCCACAGTCCCGTATTGAAAGAATATCGGTATAATCCGCCCAAATATTCCACGGCGGAGCAATACCCCTGCTGGCAATAGTCGTTACAATCGGAAGCCTTGAAGAAGAAACCCAGTGAAGCATCTCTGTCATATACAGCAAGCCCTGACCTGAAGTAGCTGAAAAAGACCTAGCTCCTGTCATGGAACTTCCCACAAGCGCCGCCATAACCGAATGCTCAGACTCAACCCGGATATAATTGGCATCCAGCTCCTTGTTATCGACAAACTCGGAAAGTTTTTCCACAACAGTTGTCTGGGGTGTAATCGGGTACGCGCTTACAACCTTAACCTTGGAACATTTAGCTCCCCAGGCAGCCGCATAATTACCCGACATAATAATTGTTTGTTCTTTTTCCTGTTCAGTTTTCATTTTTTTATTCATCCTAAAGCCATCTGTGTTTCCATTTTACAATTATTGCTGTTCCTGAACCATTTCCAATGCCTTTTTAGGGCACACGGTGACACAGATTCCGCATCCTTTACAATAAGTATAATCAATCTCGGGAACCGCATCATCTTGATACAGAATAACCCCATCCGGACAATATAAATAACAAATACCGCATTTTATACATGCTTCAGCATCTAATACCGGCCGGAAAGTTCTCCATTTGCCAGTTTCGCCTATACTGCCTTTACACGGAATGGAAACCGGGATATGTGGTAATTCCCTCCATGAAGAATAACCGGTTGAGATTGCCGGTTGATTATTTGATTTTTCCATTTCTTAAACATTCCTCTCTGCAATAGGCTGGGAAATCTCTCAGCCCCTTATCCTAATAAACCCTGACGGTTTTTTTATATGCCAATTTAATAGATTCAATATTTTTTTCAACTTTGGATTTCCACTTGTTTTTCAGAACCGCTCCTATTGAATCCATTGACACAAGATTAGTGGCACTGGCAAAAGCGCCCAAAATAGGCACATTGACCAGTGGAAAACCCTCAAGTGTCAAATCAAGCTCCATTGCGATACTGGTTCCGGGAAATGTATAAAGTTCTATCTTTTTGGAAAGGTTAATGTCTTCATTTAGACTTTCAGCATTCACAATTACTTTGCAGTTTTTTTTTGGAATTGCATTGATAATCAGCGGTAATTTTAACATTGCTTCATCGAAAACCAGCACTACATCAGGATTTGTTACAGCAGCAATAGTGCGAATCTTATCATCTGAAATTATTAAAAATGCCCTGATCGGTGCCCCTCGACGTTCCGCCCCAATCTGCGGAACAGCCATAACATCCTTATATCCGTCTCCAAAAGCCGCTTCAGCAAGAAGTTGACAAGAGGTGATGCCGCCTTGCCCTCCTCTACTGAAAAAAGTGACCTCAGTATATGGCCGCTTAGTTTTTTCCATAATCATATAAGTTCTCCTGGAATATTAGGAACGAGGATGGAATAAATTCTCCAACTATGCATCATATATCTTTTCAGATAATTAATTTCACAAGGTCAGAGGGAGGAAGGCGTATTATAATACTTCGACTACCGATAACACATTGAAATTATTCATTTGAACATCTATAGCTTACTTACAGAAGTTATTTTGTTCCCGTTCCCAATTATATATCTCCGACCGATAATCCATTGAAATTATTTATGTAACGGTCTATATAATTTTTAATTATTGTCAATATAGTAACAAATATCATAAAAAAATAAATATAG
>JAGGWL010000189.1 GCA_021157555.1 Deltaproteobacteria bacterium
CACAATGTTTCATATCATTAACGCCTTTACAGCGGCGGCTAACACACAAGGTCTGACAACAGCAGAGGTCTATAAGTTTGAAAAAGTTGGTGGTCAGATATTGGCTTTGGTTAAACCCTGAATTTCATAAATAACAAACCAGGAAGCCCTGTCATTATAGTGGTGGCGGGGCTTTATATAATTGGGCTAATGATAAGCCTTTAAAAAAAAGAAGGAGGAAATGAGCATGTGCGATGACAATTTTGATGATAATATTTTTGATGATGATAATTTTATGAATGATAATATGAACGATAATCTGGAGCCAGAAGATGATAGCTTTGATGTTGAGTTTGAACCTGATACTCAACCAGACGAGCCTGATAATAATGAATTTACTGCTGAAGATGCTTTTTTAATCGGGGGCGCAATGGGTTTGGGATATGAGGAAGGCTTGAGAAGAAGAAGTTTGCTCAAAAAAAAGACAAAGAAATGAACTGGTAGAAATCATTCTCTCTCAAACAAACGGATGAAGGTATATAGGCTTTCTATAACCATTATGAAAGCCAAGAGAAAAAAATAATTACTCCTTTTATTACTAGTTTTACTTGACAAATTTAAAACAATGCTTATTTTATAAAGTATAAACGAACATACACAACTTTTTTCTTTTCATGAAAATTAGTTTGGTCTTTGGTTTATGTTCGTTTAACAAAAGTATGATAGATAAATCTTTTATAGGAATTGATATGTAAGCCTTAATGGAAAAAAAGCATTTTTGAATGCTTGATAGCGAACGCTGGGATTCACCGGCCGCAAGACTATAAAGCCCGTATCATGAGCTAAATACATAAAAGTATTTTAACTTAAGGTGCGGGCTTTTTTATTGTTAAAAAATGGATGAGAAATATTATGTTTATACCGATATACAAAATACATACAGATTTATGCCATGAAAAAGAGGGCATTATATTATCAAAGGAAGCAGAAAATTTACATAACCAAAGAGAATGGCTACTAAATGCTTTGGCAATGGATGCCTATAATTCTTCCTCAAATAGTCTTAAAAGCCTTGTAAATTTTTTATTCGGTGAGATGGTGGCCAAGATAGGTCTAAAAGTTAAATCTCCAAATAGGGGAAAGCAGGCTCTTAAAACAGTGCTAATCAACCTGTGGCTTTCAAATTTGTTAGGAATGCCTGTCAGATATTCACGAGATAAAAACGCATACTCACATAATAGAAAATATGGAAAATTATATTTTAAATATCATACACTGCTTCCTGTTATTGATGCGCTACTTGCATTAGAATACATCGAAGAAAAAAAAGGCCGGTCATTTTATGAAAATAAAAAAAGGGGGCATCAAACAAGAATTTGGCCGGCAGTGCTACTTATTGAATTATTTATAGACCACCAGCTAATTACACCAAATTTCATTCAAAAACCTGAACCAGAAGAGCTGATAATAAAAAAAGATAAAAATAAAAAACTGGTCGGATACAGGGAAGATAAAAATACTAAGCAAATGCGTACAGATTTAGAATGCTATAATGAATTTGCAAAAAAACATTACATAACGGTGATTTTAAAAAGTAAAAATTTAATAACAAATCATTTTCTAATAAACTTATTCAGAGATTACATAACCAATAGAATAGGATTAAAAGAAGTAGTGTATAACAATGAAGACAGAAACATTAAGATACCATCACAAGAGATATTAAAGCTGTATACCAAAGGATTCAGAAGAGAAAGTACGATACAAATAATAAATGACAACATACACAACACAGATACAACACAAACACAACCCACCATTACTCAGGAGTTTTCGCCTAAATCCGCTATGGATGAGCGTTTACAGCGAATTTATTTTTACTCAAAAAATAGATTAATTGACTTCCTGGTTTTATTAAACCGGAAACTGGGTAGGGGGAAAAAGAATGACGAGAGTTTAACAAAACCATTTTTTATGAAAGAGCTTGGAATAGAACATTTACAATTCACGCTGAACCAAGAATATTTGTATAGAGTTTTTAACAGAAATTCTTTTCAAACTGGTGGGAGAGCTTACGGGTCTCTTCATCAGAATTTACCAAAAGATATGAGACCATGTATTCAGATAAACGGCGAAAAAACAATAGAGCTTGATTATTCTGCTTACCATATTTTGATGCTTTATCATATGGAAGGTATAGATTACCAGCATGACCCTCACCTTGAGTGTGGCGGGAAAAAATTACGTAGCATTTTTAAAAAGGTCGGTCTTATCGCAATTAACGCAAAAAACAAAAAAAAGGCAATGGGTGCCATTTATAAAAAATTAACGGGAGAAGAATTTTTATTGCTAAAGGTTGATAAACCGTTGCTATGGCTTATTAAAAAATTTGAGGCGGCACATAAGCCAATTTTAAAGTATTTATTTTCCGGGATAGGATTAACCCTTCAAAATACCGACAGCAAGATTATGAATAATATTTTGCTTAACTTGATGGACAAGGAAATTTTAGGACTATCTGTTTATGACAGTGTAATTGTTGCCGAGCAACATCGGGATTATCTGTATGGATTAATGATGGATGAATACGAAAAGGAGCTGGGGTATAAGCCTAAAATTGGATAACGCTAAACCATAAAATAAAATATGAGAAATTTCGCATATTCAATTAAAGCCCATAATTGGATTATACGAAAAATATAGCCGCACAGCGGACAGACGTTGGGACAATTTAAAACGCAGCACCATGAGCACCAACTCGTTAAACTGGCAGACCCTAAAACACCTCGGGGTCGAATAGAGGCTGGCTATGACCAGTCTCAAAAGGTCGCCAAACATAAAGCGACTGGGCATTGGTCAGGATAGAAATTTTTAGACCTGGCCTGTCATATCAAATTTAGAGGTGCGTTTAATATGGAAATAAAGGAAAATCTATGGGATAAAGAATTTTGGACACAAAGTGAAGTAGCAAACTATTTTAGAGTTGTTTCAGGGACAATTAAAAACTGGAGGGAGCAAGGATACTTGTCGTATTGGCAGGGGCCAGGTTCATCAAAAGTATTATTTTGTCGAGATGAA
>JAGGWL010000273.1 GCA_021157555.1 Deltaproteobacteria bacterium
CGTTATCAAAGCACCTAAAAGAACTATAGCTACCATCCATAAAGCCAAGGATAATTTTTGTAATCGCATCATGCCCCCCCTTTTCACTCCACATTATAACAAGTCCCAGGTTTAACCGGGTTTTTCATCATCCCGATCTTCACAAAATTTGAGCTGATCTAAACACTCCGCAAGGCTTCCACCGGATTCATCTTGGATCCTCGATTGGCCGGATACAAAGAGGCAAGTACTGCTGCCCCCACAGAAAACAAAAGGGCTAAGATAATTAATTTAAGATCTATTTCCGGCCTTAATATAAATGTCACTCCCTCCACACCAGGTTTGCATAAGGGGATACCTCTCAGATTTACAATGTAGACTGCAATAACCCCTAAAACCGTACCGATGGTCCCACCAATAAATCCTTTCAGGGTGCCCTCAAAAACAAATAGAGTTAAAATATGTATTCTCTTAAAACCAATGGCCATTAGGGTACCAATTTCATTGGTTCTTTCAAGAACAACCATCAACATAGTATTCATAACTGTTGAAAAAACAATAATAAATAATATTACCGACACTACAATGGACAAAAGACCTTGTCTTTCCACCATTTGGATAATGACTTGTTCCAGTTCCCTCCATGTGTTAATCTCAAACCCATGTGCTGAAAATTTATTTTTCATCTCTCCGACGATCTTGTTGATATCGTAATTTTTCTCCTTTTTCAAAACAACTTCAGTAACCATCCCATCCATTAGAAGTAATTCTTGCGCCGTTTTAAGTGGAATATACCCGAGCTTCTTGTTTGAATCCGGCAAAGTGGAATGGAACACCCCTTTTAAAATCAGTTCGGTGGCGTTTATTGCACCCTTTTGTGAAGTAGCGAAGAGGAGAAGTGAGTCCCCAATATTTATTTTTAACCTTTCGGCTAAGTCTTTAGTTAGTACTATTTTGTTTTTATCATCCGGAGTTAAAAATTCTCCAATGACCATATTGTCTTTCACCCTGGGACATATAGCGATCTCTTTTGCAACATCGATAGCCTTACCGAACAATACCGCTGATTCCTCCTGGGTAGCCAGTTTTCCGGAGAAAAATATTCTTCCACTTATCTCTTTTAGCCCTTTGATGCCCGAGACGCCATTGAGGACATCATTGAATTTAATCGATAAATCCAGGGGCAACATATCCAGTGTTTCTCTATATCCCGTTTTATGAATTTGGATATCACCCGTTCTGGTTTCGATCATTTGAACGATCGTTTCATTTTGGAACCCCTTCACCACGCCCCCAGCAAAAATGATGACAAAAACACCAATAGCAATGGTGACAATCGTTACTGCAGTTCTCCTAACGTTGCGCTTTGTGTTTCTAATTGCGATCTTCAATAATTTCACTTTTAATTACTCCATCAAACAGATTAATTTCTCTCTTGGCATACTCGGAAACAATCGGATCGTGGGTTGAAAAAATAAAAGTCGTGTCGTGTCTGTTATTCATATTAACCATTATTTCAAGTATTATCTTGCTCGTCTTACTGTCGAGATTAGCGGTGGGTTCATCGGCCAGCACCACTTGCGGCTCGGTAACCAGTGCCCGGGCAATCGATACCCGCTGCATTTGCCCTCCTGACAATTCACCAGGCTTATGTTTGAGGTAATCCTTTAATCCAACCTCCTCTATTAATGATGTGATCCTTTTATTCATTTCTTCCTTTGGGAGGTCCTTCCAGGACATGAAAACCATCTCTATATTTTCATAGACATTTAAAACCGGGATGAGATTAAAACTCTGGAAAATAAAACCTATCTTCCTGTTTCTGATTTCCGCCAACTGATTTGCGTTAAGCTTTCCCACATCCTCATCATCTATAATTACCTTCCCGGTGGTTGGTTTGTCCAAACAGCCAATCAAATTCAAAAGAGTTGATTTACCACATCCAGATGGTCCTGAAATACAAGCAAACTCACCGTTCTCTATATCTAAACTAACACCTCGCAAAGCCTTTACGATGGTCTTTCCTAATTTATAATCCTTGGTTACATTTTGTACAGATATCATAAACCAAACCCCCTTAAAAATAATAAACTACCTTCAGGTTAGCTTTAAAATTGTCAGGTTTCATTCCATACTCAGTATCGTCTTCTCCTATAAACCATTTCGTATCTAATGTAATACTGATGTCATCTCTAACCGCATAGTCAATGACGCCGTTGAGCAGAAAACTGCCGTCATCCAAGTTTATGATAGTACCTAAGTGGGGATTGAAATCGTCAAAGGTGAATGGTCTGTCGAAGGTAAGGGATAGGTAATTACGCCTTATTTTATCTCCCATTATTTGGTTTGCTTTTAGTATTTTTTTCTTAATAGTCGTATCGGATGTGGCTAGATAAAGATCAGAATCGGTTTTAAGGAAATCATAAAATTCATCAAATTCATCGTCATCATATCCCTCGTCATTTCTGAAATACTCCATAGCCACTTTAGAATTATCAGGAAAGCTGTAATTGACACCCAGGGCAAAATTAACATATATATCATCATCGTCATTTATCCGGTCCTTGAGCTCATCACCGATCGGAAAATAATATTTGCCCAGCGCATTTTGTTGGACAAATTCCAGATCATTACCTTCGTGACCCGCTAACTCAACATAAACTCCAAGGTCACCCCAATATCGGTTAATAGTTAACCCGTAATAGTCCTTCTCTAAACCAGGGAACTTGTCCGTGCGATTATATGTAAATGCAATATCAGTATCCCATAGTAAAAATAATGCTCGTACTCCCAGTGATGAATCGTCAGATTTCATCTTATCCGGTATCCCAGACTGTCCTTCTTCTTCTTCTAAATTAAATTCTACGTCAGGAAAATAGACAAAACTAAACGATGAGCTTCCGACAGGCACCTCCAACATGGCCAAATATTTCCCTTCTCTTATATCTGAAGGATCAACAGGGTTTTTCTTCCAGTCCATAACATCATCAACAGGGTTAAATGTCCAGCCACCCCCCCAGGTTTCCCGTTTTTTGCCCACCTTGAGATAGGCTAACTGAGCCACAAGAAGATCAAGATAGAATTCATTCGTAATAAAATGGGTGTTCGTATCACTTTGTTTACCCGGACCAGAACTACACTGGAAACTTAGATCAGCTTTAAATTTATAGTTTTCAAGATATGAAATCGAGAACTGGGTATTGAATTCCCCCAAAAAACCATGATCCTCCAATTTTAAAATATTGTCCGGATTCACGTCAGGGTCATGTTTTAAGTCATCATAATAACCTGAAAGTTTTATGTAATTCCTAAAATCAAATTCAAAATTGCTCGGTACTTTTTCATGCACTATTTCGCCAGGCGCTACTTGCCTGATGTCTTCCGCCCTGATATCGACTCCATACCTCACGGCAGCCCGTTTCTCAATTTTAGGGCCATATCTAACAGGAGCCTCTTTTTTAATGTCCGTGCCGTAACGAACGGACGTCTGGGCAAAAGATACAAGAGGAATAACAATTAAGACTATACTTAGCAAAATCGCAGGAAATTTATTTTTCGCTCTCTTGTTCAGCATTTATCAACTCCTCCCCAATTTTTGTTGCTTCCTCGAATGTATCAGGTAACAAATCCTGTATAAGCATTTTACCCTTCTTGAGAATAGTGATTACAGCATGGTTGTAAACGAACGAGAGGGAGCGATCGGTCATTTCTTCCAGTTCATATCCTGAATTCCTTAACTTTTGCCAGATATTATCAAGATTTAATTCCAGCTTCTCTGAGAAGCCTATTTCATACTCCCCGCCCACGGCAGAATGACTCATCTCAACACATTTCATTATGAGCTCTCCGTCTTTATATTTAATTCCTTTTTTCATGCAATCTCTCCCTCCTTGGTGTTTATATGTAAGTCTCGCCCAACGACTGGATAATATTGAGACTTTCATTTTTTAATGTACGGGTTATTTTTACTTATTGTCTAAGTGCATCAATCGGGTTCACCTGCAATACCTTTCTTGCCGGGTAAATTGAGCCTAAAATGGCACTTAGCACACCCAGCAGAAAAGATAAAAGCATAAAGGGTAGATTGATAAGCGGGTGTATCGTTACCAGGGCTGTGGCAGAAGGAAGTTGATAGCTCATGCCCACCCTATTAAAAATCTCAATTACTGCAGCACTTAGTAAAACGCCAATGAGGCTTCCAATAAATCCGATGATCGTGCTTTCCATGATAATCAGCCTGATAACATCTCTCGCCTTTATACCAATAGCCATCATAGTACCTATCTCTTTTTTCCTTTCAAAGAGCGTCAACACCATTGTGTTGGTAATACTGCTAATTACGATACAGTAAAATATCAGACAAAGAGCAAATACGACCGCGTTTTGTTTTTCCATCACACCAACGAAAAAGGCTGATACATCCATCCATGTGTTACTTTCAAACCCTCTACTCTTTAAGAGATGATTAAGCCTCTGGTTTAAAGCATCTATATCGCTGTTTTCACTGATTTTCATCACTATTTCAGTGACTTCATCGCCCATATACAATAATTCCTGGGCTTTCTCCATGGGCAAGTAAACCAGTCTCGTATTGGCCTGCGCAGCTTTTTCTTTAATTATTCCGACCACTTCCAGCTCTATGGCATTTTGATAGCCATCTTTTGTATTGGCTACAATAATTATAAAATCGCCTAGGTTTGCCCCAACCCCTTTTTGCAGCCCACTGGCGATTATGGCTCCGTTTGCATCATCCACGGTTAGAAATCTTCCCTCAATAATATTATCCTTTATCCTTGAACAGACCTTGACTTCATTTGCAATATCTACAGCTTTACAAAACACCACTACGGCTATTTCATCTCCTTTAGCAAGTAATCCCCCGAATTGAATCCTACCGGCTACATGCTCTATTCCTTCTATCTTTTTCAGCTCATCTTGTAATCGGGAGGCATTATTAATTGAGTAATCTAACATCGTAAGTTCACTGGCATCAAAATAACCCTGTTTGTGAATTTGGATTTCACCAGTTCGTCCTTCTGTAACGCCTAATTCACTCTCTTTCTGCATACCGGACATGATCCCCTTGCCGATATTAATGGAACAGAGGCCTATTACAATAACAGCAATTGTGAGCAGTGTTCTCTTCTTGTTTGCGGTGACATTCTTGACGGCAAACTTAAAAATCTTAAGCATGGTATTCTATCCCAAATAGGTAGGAACCAGAAAGGTTCATTAAAGGATATCTTGAAAAATTAGTTGAATTATTGATGCAATCTTCCGGAAAAAATACTGTATTCATATCAATAAATCAAGTAGTTACAACTCATTGGGGAGTATGTGGACATGACTCAGTTTGGCTTTTTTGACCTTGAATACCGTCTTGATGAAATCGATACTAATGGTGACTCTCTAAAAAAGCTCAATATTGTCATTGATTGGAAAAGTTTCCGGCCAGAACTGAAAGAACTCAGTCTGAAAGAACGCAAAAGCAGCGCCGGTCGCAAGCCATGAAAGGCCAGATAATAGATACCACATTGTTTCAGCTCCCAAGCAGCACAACAACCGGGAAGAAAACAAACAGATCAAAGAGGGTAAGCCACCGCAGTTGAGCATATCCTTTGGTATGCACCGATTTCTTGCATGCATCAAGGATCCGCAAAAATTCAAATCACTACGCTAGTCCTAGAAAGACTTATAAATCAACATAACCAATAATCAAACTATATGTCAAACAAAAAAATATCTTTATTTTCAATACTTTTAATATTTTTTATTGCAAGTTTCTAACCGTACACCACTGACCAACCATACACTAATTTTCGAGGGGTAGGTATCTCTCATTCATTGACACAGAGGGACCATGGCTGTTTCATTCAGAGATGCCCTGTTTAATGCGCTCAAGCCTTTTAAAAAGCATTTCAGCTTTTTTTAAGTTAGGAGTCACTTCCTTATAATCTGGATCAATCTCTTTGACTAGTTTCCATTCCTCAATTGCCTTGTTTAATTGTTCTTTGCCAAAATAATGGATTCCCAGATTATAATGTTTATCTTTATAGGTTTCTTCACATTTCTTGATGTAACTCGAGCATTTCTCACAGTCTTTATCATACGAAAATGCGGATTCAAAATGGTGTTTTGCCAACAGATATTTTTTTGCATTAAACAGCGATAACCCCTGTTGAAAATGAGATTTAAAAAGGTAGTCACGAAGGGCTTCATTGTCTGGATATATTTTTGCCACTGTCATAAACAAGGTGGTTGCCTTGGCATATTCCTTTTTGTTGAACAATTCGATTCCCTTTTCATAATCATCTGATACTTTTTTTTCAGAAGGAGGGAGCTCTATTGCTACCGGTGGAATTTCCACCGGCTTTTTTTCTTCTACGGATTCTTTTTCGGGTTCGGGTTCCTCGGAAACCAGGGGCTTAACTTTCTTTAAATGGAGATAATTTTCCTGTTTCTGTTTAAGGTCCGTTAGGGAAACTCCTCCGATAACCGGAATTTTTAGTCTTTGGCCAACACAAACCTTTGTCCCATCTTTTAAAATATTGAACTTGCCAATGATGGTGTGTTTTTTTAAATCACCATAGTAGATCTTCGCAAGTTGTGACACACTCTCACCATATTTGAGAGTATGGACAATATAGCCTCTGGCTTCATCGCCAACTCCCCCGGATGTTAGCTTATCTTTTGCTTCTTTATAATCCGGCCAGTTCTGCAAGGCACTTAAATATTCCTTTCTGGCCGCTTCATATTGTCCCTGGCGGTCTAATCGCAGTCCTTTTTTGTAATGCAGCTGCGCTATTCTCCTGAGTTTTGCTAGAATATTATTTTTATGCTGGACAGCTTCTTTACTTTCAGGATCAACTGTAAGCGCTAACTTATATTGTTCCAGGGCATCGGAAAAAAGACTTTCTTTTTCCAGAGATTCTCCCTTTGCAATATATTGCTGGACAAGTTTGGTGTCTTTTGATTCAAATTTTTTAAGGAAGGGGTCAACAGAAACGCATCCTGAAACCATCAGTGAAAATAGGACTGACAAGGTGAATAATTTATAAATTTTCATGGCTCATTTCACTTTAAAGAGAGGTTATTGAAAGTTTTCAATTTCGAAATAAAACTTTTAATATCCTTTTTCAATATCATATTCCGCTTTAAGGCGAGAGGATTTATAAAAAAGGGATTGCTGCCTCTGTCTACGGTTACAGCAATTTTGTACCCGATAGATTTTGCTATTTCCAGTACATCCTGATTCTGCCGTCCATAGGGAAAAGACAGACTGATGGTATCCTGTTTTAGTTCTTTGTCTATAATTTTTTTAGACAGTGCCAATTCTTTTCTAATACGGTGATAAAAATCATCCGGTGTTTCATCCGGGTTTTTTTTTGTCAGATCTGCATGGGATACCGTATGGGAACCGATGTTAAAACCTTGTGATTTGAGATATCTTAGATCATTCCAGGACAAGGCTTTTTTGGAGATACCCACATAATTGGTATACACAAAAATAGTTGCAGAGAAGTTATATTTTTTCAATATCGGCCAGGCAATATCGTAAATAGACCTGTATCCGTCATCAATGGTAATGAACACCGATTTTTTGGGTATCTGACGGCGGTATTCCAAAAAATCCAGCAGATCCGCCAGAGTAATGACCCTGTACCCGTTATCCTTGAGATATTTCATCTGCTGGTTGAAAATATCAGGCGAAATGACCAAGGGAGATTTTTTACCAGCACCAAACTGATGATAGGACAGAATCGGGACGCTTTGATATCCGTCTTCAAAGAGTCCTCCTATATTATGATCTTTTAAAGGAACTCGGATCAGGGCTCCATCACCAGACGTGTTTATATCATTGGCATCTTCAATTTTCCAAGCCCATTTTTCATCCCCAAGCTGGATTCTGGCAAGCAGTTCAAATGAGCTTCCCTTTTCTTTCTTATATAAGGCATAATCATCAGATTTATAAATGAAAGACGGGGGTTGAACAGATGAATTATCAACAACACACGACGTAAAAAAAACAACGTAAATCAAAGAGGTAAGTATAAATGATATTTTGCTATTATTCACAAGTAACATAAGAACTTAGATTCAAGTGGTATACGACTCCAGTTTGGGAATTCATTTTTTAATTGTGTTATAACTTCTTTTTTGATATCTTTATAGTGTATGGAAATCCCTATATTTTTCATGGTGATTAACCTTAGTTATTATAGCGCTTTTTATGCGTTTAGTCAATGTTTTTGTTAATTATTTCCATGATCTTTGCAACACCCTTTAGGTAGCTACCTTGACATTGATACTTTGTTTTATCTAGCTCGAAACTATTGATTGTTTTACCACTTTTTTCCATTGCAAGCTGACAACTATGACGGTTTTCGCAGAGCTATCAAACTTCAAACGTTTCCGGGAGGATGATGATTGACATGAATGAGAAAATAAAAATATCCACTAAGTTAACCGGGAAAAAAATGATAATATATCTGGCCGTATGGTTTTTTATCTGTAGCTGTTTTTTTCTTTATATTCATATAAAGAAAAACAACCACAGAAAAGCTTTGGTCAAGATCGGTGTTTCCATAGCAAGAGATATTTCAAGTCAGTCTGGATTGCCTCTTTTAGAGCAGAATATTCTTGTTTTGAGCCGGATCATAGAGAAAATAACCCAGAAACCTGAAGTTGTTTTTGCATCAATTATTGATCATAAAAATAAAATAATTGCCTATACTGATCAGAAACAGTTTCTTACTCTGAACCGCCAGAAGGCGGGGATCCTTGACAATGTTTATTTTTGGAGAATACCCAATACGAATCACCAGAGGGTAATGAATTTTTCTTCCGATGTCACCTTTTCAGGTACCAAGATCGGAGAAGTATTCATATCTCTTTCAATAGAAGATATGGGGCAGTTAAAATACGTATTCATCATTTTTACAATATTAACTTTACTGGGTATTATTTTTATATTCGGAATTGTTAACTATAAGGACTATTTTTCATGGTTAAAAACCCTGGGTGCAAAATTAAAACTCCAGAAAAATCCTCTTTTGCAAGATTTGGAGAATCCTGAAATTTCATGCCCCCTTTGCGGTAGCCACGAGAACTTTTCCTTGAAGGTGGAGGAATTAATCTGGGTTAAACGACTTTTAATCGCTCAGTGTGTAGGAATTATTAAAAAGGTGGCAGCAAAATAAAAATAATATCGGCTTGTTAATTGGAGAACAACTATGGCAGTCACCGAAAAAGTACTCACATCCATTACATGGATGAAACTACTGGCAACGGGTACCTATAGGAACATGTTAGGAAGATTGCTGAAAAACCAATTCATCTACAGAAATAAAAAGCCTTTGGTAATTTATCTGCTGCTTTTTATTATAGTATCTTTTGCCGGCCACATATCTATTCGAAGTTACCAGGAGAACTACAAAAATGCCTTTATGAACGCCAAAATTCAAGCGGCCAATAATCTAGGTGAAAAAGTCGGCACTCCTTTGTTGGAAAACGATATCCTGACATTGAATGTTGCACTTGGAGAGCTGGAGAAAAAGAATAATCCAATTTTTACGGCGATTCTCGATCATGAAGGGAAAATCATTGCCCATAGTGATCCTGATGTAATAGGCAATACATATACTATTCCAAAAGATGTAAAAATTTTGAAAACAGTTGATGATATCTCAATAGATCGACGAAAGTACAAAGGTAAGGCAACCATAAGCTTCACAAAAGAGATCCTTTTTTCCAAAGTCCGGATAGGAGAGATTATTTTTGGTGTGGATGCCCAAAAACTGGATAAGATCATTAAAACATATAATATGCTGCTTGCCGGTTTATGGGTGTTAACCATTATGGGGTTTATCGGGGCTATGTTTTTGACGGACCGGTATTTAAAGAAAAAAAGAGCAAGGCAGCTTGAAGAATTTGAGAAGTCCGGTAAAATTGGTCCCTATATACTTACAAAAAAAATTGCCCAGGGCGGAATGGCTGAATTGTATCTAGCTAAGCATATCCGGGAAGATGGTTTCAAACGAATCGTTGCCATTAAAAAGATACTTCCCCATCTTGCCCAGAATCCGGATTTTGTAAAGATGTTCATTAGGGAAGCGCGTCTTGCCGCAATGCTTCAACACCCTAATATTGTACAGATCTTTGACCTCATCAAAATACATAATTCAAGTTTCATTGTGATGGAATATGTCGATGGGAAAAATCTTGCAGAAATTATGGCCCATGAAAAGCAAGGGTTGCCGATTGATCTTTCCATATTTTTAATTCAAAAGATCAGTTCAGGCCTGTATTACGCCCATACGAAAAAGAATGCTGATACCAATGAACCTTTAAATATCGTCCATAGGGATGTCAGCCCCCAAAATATATTGATATCCCTTACAGGAGAAATTAAAATAGTTGATTTTGGAATTTCCAAGGCCCGGTCCGAACCCAGTTTTACCCAGGCAGGGGTGCTCAAGGGTAAATTGTCATATCTTTCTCCTGAACAGGCATTAGGCAAAGAAACGGACCACCGGGCGGATTTATATGCGCTTGGCATTATATTTTACGAAATACTTTCTGGCAAAAGGCTGTATCATTTCAAGAATGCAATCGAAGCCTGTACCCTCCTTCCCAAAACCGAAGTTACTCCTATCATTGAATTGAGATCCGATATTCCGAAAGGTCTTAATGACATTGTGATGAAATGTCTGGAAAAGGATCCAGCCGTGAGATATCAGTCAGGTAAGGAAATTTATATAGATCTGTCCAACTTAAAAAAACAATTGAATATCACCTATGATGAATCGAATCTGGCGGAATTCATGACCCAAGGGAACTTTTAGTGGCAAATATTCTTGGTTCCAACTTTTACGAGGAGGGCAAGATGAAATTTGTGCGCAGCTTATTGTTATTCAGTTTGTTTGTGGCGATCTGTTTTTCTTGTTGTGGTTATGGTGTCAGCTTAGCAGCTGATAAAGATATCGCCAAGCAGGAAATCAAGGGAAAAAAGAAACTTGAGTTTTGGAGCAACGTACGATTTAGGTATGAAATACAAGATAATTTTAATGCAAAATACTATGGAAGTGATCCGGCTCAAGGAAAAGAGGATGATTCCTTCCTCTTAGGAAGATTTCGATTTGGATTTCGCTACCATCTCAACAAAATAATCCATCTCTCTGTGGGAGTGCAACATTCTGAAGTCTGGGATTGTGCCATGAAAGATGAGGATTTCTATAAACCTTTTTTCGAACATCAGAATAATCCCTACGAGGACAGTTGGGAGCCTTTTAATACGTATATAGAAATCAAGAATCTTTTTCCCTTCAGTATTAGGGCCGGCAGGCAGCTTATCTTTTATGGAAATAAACGGATTTACGGTCCCGGAGCATGGGGAAACACAGGTAGGTGGATATGGGATGCCGTAAAACTCCATTACCCATTTAACAGAGGCTTTTTGGATGCATACTATGGGCAGACCATGATTCATGATCCCCATCACTTGAGTTGGAGCCACAGGAGCGGATTTAAAAGTGTGGGATTTTACGGTCAATTTAAACTGCCAAAGAGTTTCTTAGGTATTGCAATTGAGCCGTTTGCGATGACCAAGTTAAACAATCACGATCTGTACAAAGGTGAAGATCGTCAGGTTGGAGATTTTGACGCTTACTACGTGGGTGCAAGGATTTGCAAGAAAGACTATAAAGGATTTGATTTCGATGCTACCTATATAAAGCAAGAGGGTGATAGCGCCAGTGATAACATTGATGCTTACGGTTATCATTGCTTGCTTGGTTACAGGGCCAAACAGATACCCCTCAAACCACGAGTCAGCTTAGAATATACCTATGCCTCAGGTGACAGTGACCCCACCGACGGCTCACTTGAAACATTTGACGGTGCATTCGGGGCCAGAGATAAAATGATGGGAAGAATGAATCTGTTTCATTGGAAAAATCTCAAGGATGCTCAGATAAACCTAGACCTCAAGCCTATGAAAACACTTTCCTTTACATTAGGCTACCACCAATTCTGGCTGGCCGAAGAAAAAGATGCCTGGTATCTTAACAAGAAAACGTATCGGGACAAGACCGGAAACTCGGGAGACAAAGTGGGAAAGGAGTTTGATATCTTAGGAAAGTGGACGATTCCAAAAGTGGCTGAAGTCCAGTTTGGGTACGGACATTTCTGGCCGGACGAGTTCGCGAAAAACGTGGCTTCTGAGAAAGAGGGAAACTGGTTATTTTTACAGTTTCTATATAAATTCTCATACGGTATATTATGATGCTTCCTTTTCCCACTAATCCGTAATAACCAAAAAAGATGGGCAAGAATGACAAAAAAAGACTGTCATTCTTGCCCCGCAATTCTTAAATTTGGTCCTGCTCATTCCTGCTTGCCTTGGTCAGAACCTCCAGATATCGTTTCACATCCATCCACCACAAAATTGTAATCAGCCAAAGGTTCAGCCTGGCAGTCCACATCTTTTTGCAAAAAATCGCTCAACACAGGTTTAAATTAAATTTTCTTGTAACTTTTCACGAATCATGTACGACAAATACTATTAAGAGACGTTTTTCAATTAATCAGGAAAAGCCCGTTAGAAGGCTCAACAGTTAACTGATGGATAAATAAGGAGGTCTGAAATGAAATCGAAAAAAATGCTAGGACTTATTACTGCTGGTATCGTTGTCATTGTTGGTACGTTAATTTTTACGGGAACATTGCTGGCAGGGGGAAATTTTTCCAAATGTCTATCAGGATTTGGCATGCACAGAGGCATGATGGGCATGAATATGTTTATGGATCTCAACCTTTCAGATACTCAAAAGGATCAGGTGCAAGCAATTATTATGGAGCATCGAGACCAGATGGAGAATACGGTGACTGAGCTCCGTCAGACAATGAGAGAAACCATGTTCAATGCAATTTTTGCCGAAGAATTCGATGAAGAAAAAGTACGCGATGCCTTCCAGGAAACATCCCCAGCCAGGGAGGAGATGTTTGTACAGAAAGCAAAAATGATTGCGAAAATAAAAACAATACTTGATCCGGAACAGGTAGAATTATTAAAGGAACGGAAAACCCGGATGATGGAAAGATGGAGTGACCGCGGCGGCTTCAGGCAAATGATGTTCAAATCCCGTTGCCGAAATAGTCATGAATAAACCGGCTGGCATGGTCAGGAAAGCAATATTTTCCTGACCATGCTACCAATAATTGAAAAGTTACGAACAGACCCCCTGATACCTGAACATGCGTGAAAATCACAGCAAACCCAGCGATGATGAAATTATTCGCCGTATTCTTGATGGTGATGTCAATGCATTTGAGCATTTGCTACTGAAATATCAGGAACAGGTTTTGAAAATTGTCAGGAAGCACATACCATATGGCCAGGTAGAAGAAACAGCTCAAGACGTATTTGTCAGAGCCTATCAATCCCTGCCAACATTTAAAGGTAAAAGCGGTTTTTTGCAGTGGCTTTCAGTTATCGCGGTAAGAACCTGTTATGATTTCTGGAGAAAACGGTACAGAACCAGAGAATTTGCCATGAGTACGCTTACCGAGAAACATCAGGATTGGTTGGAAAAGATTATATCAGATCAATCCAGCCGGTTGTTTAATGAACAAAGTTCCCAAAAAGAGGCCAGGGAGGTGCTGAGCTGGGCTCTGGACAGATTGTCAGCTGAAGATAGAATGGTTTTGGAATTGGTATATCTGGAAGGCTTGTCTGGGAAAGAAGCCGCCGAATTTTTGGGCTGGAGTATTGCCAACGTAAAAATTCGATCTCATCGTTCCCGCAAAAAGCTTCGTAAATTACTTGAGAAATCGATAGAAACTTAAGAGGAGAGCATATGAAATCCTCTAAATGGGATGACATTAAAGTGAAGCAGGCACTTAAGGCAGTCTACAATGCAAAAGAAAACAACGGGCCTGAAGTGAGTGAACAGTTTGAAGCACAGGTCATGCGGCGTGTACGTGCTCTGGGGCCAATTTATTTCAGCCCTGATTATTTTTCGCTGTTCGAACAATATTTCTGGCGGCTTGTACCTGTTACCGCTGCCTTGATTATTGTATTGGTGGCCTGGACAATACAATTTGATTTCACTTCAGAGTTTGATCTGGCAACCATCTTTATGAACAACCCGATCAGCTTCGACCTGATTCAACAGTTATTGATATAATGGGGGGGGGAATGAAAAAGCTAAAAGTTTGTATAGCTATACTTCTGATATTTATTCTGGGTATACTGGCCGGAACATTGGGGACCGGGTTTTTTATCAAGCATCGGATCGGGAGATTTGTTCAAGGTAACGGACCTTTTCCACCAATAAAAATTCTGGAAAGGCTTTCAACTAAGCTCGATCTTTCAAAATCACAGCAGATGGAAATTGAAAAGATTTTGGAGCAAGCGAAAGACCAGTTGATTGAGTTCAGACAGGTGTATCGCCCTAAGTTTGAAAAGATTTTCAATAACACTATCGAGCAGATCAAACAAAAACTCGACAAAAAGCAAACGCAGAAACTGGACAAATTAACTAAAAGGTTAAAGCATCGTTTTCGTAACCACCCCAGTCAACGACCGTTTCTATCCGAAAACTGAGCTGATAAAAAATTGCCTTTCAAGGGGCTGCCATAAGGAGAAACAGCCGAAACAGACATGGGAGAATTAATAGCTCTGTAAACATCCGATTTGGAATTCCAACCTATTGAAACCGAAGACCTAATCAATCCTGTTCCTCAACCTTAAGAAAGAAAAGTTCAGGTTTGAACCTTTATTTTGATATTATCACGTTTTAAATCAAGTCTGAACTATCACTTCTTGTTGCGGGGAAACTAATCCTTACCTCGGTTCCCACTCCTCGGGTTGAGGATATTTTTACTTCGCCGCCATGACCGGCAACAATCTGGCTCACAAAAGACAATCCCATGCCGGCACCCTGCATTTTTGAGGTATAGAAAGGTTCAAAAACCCTGGGGATATCCTCCTTGACAATACCAATACCATGATCACGTAAAGAGATAATAATCCACTTCCCCTCCCACCATGTCGATATGGTTATGACTCCTTTTTGGTCCATGCTTTCTTGAGCATTAGAGAGAACACGTATCAATGCTTCCTTCATAAGTTCCTTATCAACATAAATTTCAGGATTCCCAGACATTGATTTGATCTTTACTTCCGTGGCGACTTCTTGCTGATTTTTCCTCCAACCATGAACAGCGTTTTTAAGAAGGTCAGAGAGATTTACTTGTTTTAACTCCGGTTCAGGTAAGGATGTATACCGTTCCACTTCCACAACCATTTTTCCAAGTCTTGCAGTTTCTTGCAAGATTACATCGACATATTTACCGCTCAGTTGATCAGAAGGCAGCATTTTCTTTAATCGCCTGGCAAAGCCTCCAATGGCCATCACCGGATTGCGAACCTCGTGAGCAACGGCATGAGAAAGTTGTCCCATGGCAGCAAGACGTTCGGTACGAAGGAGTTTAGCCTGAGTTTCCTTTAATTCGGCTTTGGTCAGAACAAAGTTTTCCTTTAATCTGCCATACAGCTTAGCATTCTCCATAGCGATTCCGACCTGACCGGCAACAATGAACAAAACCTCACGCATATTTTCGTCCAAAGAAGCAACCCTTTTGCAGTTGAGAACCTGGATCACCCCGAGAATCCGTCCTTTATTTTTTATAGGAACGGCAACAATGGACTTTGTCTGAAAACCGGTAATATCATCCACCATGGAATTAAAGCGGCCATCCTTTTTTGTGTCCGAAATGACAATCATCTCACCCGTGCTAGCAACACTTCCGGCAATCCCTTCCCCCATTTTTATCCTTATTTTCTTGATGTTACCGTGTGGATCATATCGCGCTAGACGGAAAAAAAGCTCGTTTTTTTCCTTATCCAATTCAAAGATGGAACATACCTCGGCCTCCATCAACTCTTCTATCAAAAGCATGGAATTACTTAGAACGTCATCAATATCGAGTGATGAGTTTATAATCGAGGAAAACTGAGCAATTGTTTTTATCTCTTTCATGGCTCTATCTTTAGAGGGTGAGCTGAAAAGGAATACATTTTAACACTTTTCCTAACACGTTGTTTTGGCATACTTCAAGAAAAATACCATGAAACTTGCAGGGTTAACCAAGATTATAGCAGGAACAAGAAGGTAGCACTAAAGAAAGGGGGGGGGGAAATAAAACTCCCCCCAACCGCCCTGGACTTAAAGTCAATGTACCACAATACAGGCCAACCATCATCGAAAGCTTAATAAACAAAAAAATTCTGCTTTACAGGCGTTTTACTTGTTACTTACACAGGCGTTTTACTTCTTGCTGTTCTTCGAATTGTTTGCTAATGTTTATTCTAGCATTTTTCCCCTGATTTAATTGAGTTTTTCAGTAAAACCAATGTATTAAAGGTAGTCGAATATATGCCAAGAAGGCTGATGGTGATTTCGAAGCACACCTTAGAGACTGAATCAGCAAACAAACAACATTTTCAACAGCAAGAAAAGAGAACGTAAAGTATGTCGAGACCTTACTTTGAATGGATCGATGAAAATCAAAAAAAATGTCGCCTTGAAATAATGGATAAAGTCTTCATTGGGCGCGTTTGCATGGGCATTGATAAGACAAAGCGTATCATCGTGAAGCATAGACTGGCTTCCCGGGATCATGCAGTGATCACTCTGATCGGCTCACGCCTCCAAATTACGGACAGGAGCAAGAATGGCACCTGGGTAAACAATGTTCGCTTGACGGCAGGTTCATCTCATTATCTTACAGATGGCGATAAAATCCAGGTAGGTGAAACAGTGATCCAAGTAAGGTCCCCTGATCTTGTAACCAAGGACAAAGAAAATATAGATACAAATATAGAAAGAACCATAGTTACGCCCATGAATGTAATTGTAACCAATTTAGTCGCCGATGTCAGGGGATTCTCCAGTATGACACAAACGGAGGATTCTTCTCAGGTCTATGCACTCATGAAGGAAATAATTAGTACGTTCAGCAATATCGTATACGATTATAAAGGCACCATCAAGGATTACGTTGGTGACGCAGTCTATGCTTTCTGGGACCATCGTTTTGTGCCAAGCACGGAGCAGGCGGTATTGGCTTGTCAGGCTGCTTTCAAACAGGCCCAGTCCGTGAACCATATCCGCGACAAGTTATCCGGCACAAATCCGGCAGTTGAACATTTGCGTCTGGGATGGGGGATCACAACTGGTAAAGTTACCATGTCACATTATGGATCAAGAGCCATTGATATGGCCCTGGTAGGTGACTGCACCAACTTGGCGTTTCGGCTGTCCGACATCGCTAACAAGGATGTCCCCAGCGAAATTGTCATTTGCTCTAAAACTGCCGAGCTTATCCGCGATACACAGCTGGAGATATTTGATCTGGGATTTGTTTCTGTCCGGGGACGCAGCGGCAAGGAACATGTTTTCGGAATCAAGCAAACTGAAAAAATCTGACGAGTTGCAACCGAAAAGGTCTGTTTTGGCTACATGGAAACACTTCGCCGGCCAAATGGATTTATTTGCCCATTAGGGACTACGCTAACGGAAATAAAGTGAATACCACCCCAAAAAAAATCAAAATAAAAACGCTTATAATTTTATTTTTAGCACTTTATTTTTCAGTCGTTTATGCAACTACGGCTACGAGTAAATGCATAAAAGGCGATTGCGCCAATGGCCAAGGGAAATATACATACCCTGATGGTTCTGTATATGTAGGCCAATGGGAAAATGATAAGTTTAATGGGCAGGGAACTTTTACCTATTCTGACGGTTCTGTATACACAGGACAATGGAAAAATGGCCAGAGGAATGGCCAGGGAACTTTTACCCGTCTTAGCGGCTCAAAATATCAAGGCCGATGGAAAAATGACAAGTTTGATGGGCAGGGAATTTATATTTATCGTGATAATTCTAAATATATCGGTCAATGGAAAAACAATATGAGGAATGGACCAGGAACTTACACATCTTCCAGCGGCGCTAAATATCAAGGCCAATGGAAAAATGGTAAGTTGATTGGGAAAGGTATATTAATCACTTCTGACGGTAATAAATTTGTAGGTCAGTTCAATAAGGATGGAAAACTTATTGGAAGGTACATACCCTTGGTAAAAACTAAGGCCAGGGAGAAAACTGAAACTAAGAAAACGGCTCGAGTAAAAACCGACACCAAAACTACGGCTGTTCCAGGCAAGAAGATCCTTACCGGCCCGAACGGCATGAAATTCGTCTACATAGCACCGGGCAACTTCATGATGGGGAGCCCTGAAGGAGAAGGCGGCAGATACGATAATGAGATGCAACACCAGGTGACATTGACCCATGGGTTTTACATGCAGATTACTGAGGTAACCCAAGGACAGTGGAAGGCTTTGATGGAGGATAACCCCTCGTTCTTCAATGGCTGTGGAAATGACTGCCCTGTTGAACAAGTATCCTGGAATGATGCACAGCAATTCATCTGGAGACTTAATCAGTTGGAAGGAGCCAAGAAGTATAGGCTCCCAACCGAAGCCGAGTGGGAATATGTTTGCCGTGCCGGGAGTACTACAGCTTTTTCATCTGAGGGGATAACGGAGCTTGAATGCTCTCATAACTCCAACCTGACTGACATTGCCTGGTTCTGTGGCAACTCAGCCAAAACAACTCATCCTGTTGCCCAAAAAAAAGCCAATGCTTGGGGATTGTATGATATGCATGGCAATGTTTCTGAGTTGTGCCGGAACTGGTATGGGGAATACCCTCCCAATCAGATAACCAACCCTCCAGGTCCCGCCTCAGGCATTGACCGCATAGTTCGTGGCGGTGGATGGAATGACCATGGCCGTCATTGCCGCTCAGCATGTCGCGGAGCTATCTCCTCCGGGCAAAGCATCTATAACATGGGTTTCCGCCTTGTCAGGATGCCTTAACATTTTATTAATCGCTAATGCGGGTAGACCCGCAAATAAGTGACTCTTATCAGAACGTTTTCTTGCCAAAAAACAAGAAAACAACCTGTAAGGCACTAATCTTCTTTTGGATCATTGACACGTCGAAAAACGGTTTTATCCACAACGGTTTCATCAAAATCTCTCACCGGCATAACAAATTCAAACTCATAGTCGTCAAAAGATATCTTGTCGCCGTGATTAAGCTTCATTTCATCGACAATCTGCTTGCCATTTAAAAAAGTGCCGTTTGAACTGCCCTGGTCAATAATCCAGTAAGAAAAATTCTTATATACTATGGTAGCATGCTGGCGGCTGATGGTCGCTTGATCGATAACGATGTCATTCATTTGATGTTTACGACCTATCTTAGTCACCTTTTTGTTGATTTTATAAATATCCTTCTCAGTGGCCCCGCTCACATCCCTAATTGAGGCCTCAGGGAGGAGCTCGCCGGTTACGCCAACATGACCTTCAGCCATAGTGGAGGTAGTGCTTGGCTTCCGTCGGGATCGAAATAGGAAAAACACAACTATGACGCCAAAGGTCGCCAGGACGATCAATATGATGATCGGCAAGCTTGATTTTTTCGGCTTAACTGGAGTGGGGGTAGGCTCTGGTGCCTCAGTTACATATATAGGTGATTTTTCTATTTCTGGTTTGGGAGGCTCTTCCGATACAAGAGGAGCTTCCGTTAACGGCTGACTGACCGGTTGAACCGATTCCGGTTTCATGTCCATGATAAGTTGGTAAATCCGAGAAAACACTTCAGGGATTTCTTCTGGTGTAAGTACTCGAAAATACTTGCCTTTGGTTTTCTGTGCCAGGGATTGAATTAATTCAAAATCGGCCAACTTGGTAAATGCAATGCCGAATATCTTAATCCCTTGCGCAGCAGCATCTTCGGCCAGATTTTCCCGCAGCCATCTGGTCTTGTCTATGTCGCGAATTTTATCGCCGGTATCTACAATCCCGTCGGTAATAAATATAATGAATTTTTGGGATTCTTCCTGTCCTTTGGTCTTTAATTCATAGATCGCCCGCTCCATGGCAGCAGGAATGTTGGTAAACTGACCTTGATAGTCTATATCGAAATTCGATAGTATGTCTTCCTTTGTCACCTCAGATACGGTTGTCAGCGGAACTGCCAGATTAACGCGATGATCGAAGATAAGAACAGCTACCTGGGTACCATCATCGTGTAGGTTTTTAACAAACTCGGTAGCCGCATTTTTGGTCACAAAATGAGGATCTCCTTTTTTCATACTCCCGGAGTTATCAATCATAAGAACTATATCTTTCGGTACCGTCAAAGCAAAGGCATTGCCGCAACACAAAAGCATAAAAGCAAACGCAACCATTGATAGAAAAGTATATATTTTCATTGCATCAATACCTTATATCCGTTTATAACGCGAAAAGCTTAGCTTTATAATCGGAAGTATAGCCCCCAAATACCCTAAGATAATAGCCAATATCACTCCCTTTAGGACTGCAGAAGATTTTATTTTCAATATGATAGTTGCCAGCTGCAGATTTACGGTCATGCCGCTAAAGGCCATTGCGATGACACCTCCAATGATTCCGGCCACAACAGAGACAATAAAAATTTCAAAAAGCATGCCGAAAAATATCCTGAGCTTAGAAACACCACTATTGGACAATATATGTATGTCTTCAGTTCTTTTCATAAGAAAACTGTGAGAGATATTCATGATAAAAAAGAGCAGACATATAACAATAACAGCAGCCTTGATCTTGCCCACCAGAACAGCCATCTTGAACATTTTGGCAAGTTTTCCCCAATATTGTTTTTCCGGCAGGGCCATGATTGCAGGAGCATCAGGAAATTCGTCGTGAAGCAGCCCAAAAGCCCGGTTAACATACCCGATCAGCTTGGGAATATTCTTGGGGCTATCCGCCTTTATCTCGATATATGAATAGGTTCCCCTAGCAGACACTTCTTTAAAATCTTCCATCCGCACCAGTGCTCCGGCCTCGGCAGGATCACCCCTTGCCTTAAATATCCCGACAACCTTCCATTTTTTGTTTTCAAGGGAGAGGATATCTCCCACCTTATATGATTCGCCCAGTCTTTTTGAGACCAGACGACCTATTAATATGTCATATTTATCCTTGAGCCTTCTTCCTTGAACTACCTTGAAAGTATTCCCCCTTAACTTATAAAAAATATCCGTTATTCCTCTCAGCATCAAAAATTTCTTACCAAAAACGGATGACATCTGGAGATAGGGTGAAACAAGTGGTTCATTACCTTGTTTCTTGACATGAGGAGCAGTCTTAACAAATTGGTATAAATCTTCATCCACCCTTGAAAAAGCCACCTTCAAATTATCCTTTTCCATAATAAGAACCGAGTCATTAAAGCCGTAGTTCTTTATCGCCATGAATGCAGACTTATTTGCTGTGGGAAAGACAATATAGGCTACCACGGCCGATATCAGCAATATTATATTGACAATTACGCTTTTCTTATCACGCAAAATGTTCCTCAAACTATATTTCAGCATCAAATTCATTTGACCTTCATCCCATCGGAGTTTTTATATGCCGTTAAAATGATTGGTATTACTGCAAAAAATAAAATTGAGCATATTGAGACAATCACGATTGGTGGCGTAACTGCAACAGGGGGGAGGATGGCATGCTCCCCACCGATGGTAGGCTGCTTTATCCAGACAAAAAATGCAAGCAAACTGCCACATATTCCCGATATTAATACGGCCAGAACCGGTTCAATAAAAAACAGGGCAAATATTTTGGCTCTGGCGAACCCCACCATTTTTAATATCCTGATCTCATTGCGCCTGTTTTTAAGGCAAAATTCGGCGCCGTTTGCGATTAAAGCAAATAAAAACAGGGCGCATAAAACAGTCAAAACCCGCATGTTCTTGCCAAAAGACCCCATCTGTTTCTCAGCCATTCCCCAAAATTCTGTTTCAGATTTACAACTAATACCCGCGGGATGGTCTGCAAGTAATTGTTCAACCGTCTTTGAAACTTCTATTTTATTTTCAGGGGAGTCAATTTTAATGGTGATTGCCGTAAAATACCCTTCCTTCTTTACGAGCTGCTGCATATA
>JAGGWL010000035.1 GCA_021157555.1 Deltaproteobacteria bacterium
ATTATTAACAAATGACCGGAGAGTGGCCTCACCCAAACCCGAAGCTCCTCCGGTAATAACTGCAACACTACCTTTAATATCCATTCTAAATCTCCTCTGTTATTTTATCCTCGTTTTTAAATTTGGCCTTATCCTCCAAAGCCTGTATCAGTTATACTTGCCGGAGCTGCGTTTATATCCATTACCGCATCCATATCTTTATTTTCTCCTTTTTACGCTAAAAATTTAACAAAAAATCAAAGCAAAATGTTTCATCCCTTAAATTAATTCATTGGCAATGAGCAAACGACGGACCTCGGATGTTCCGCCCCCGATTTCATATAGCTTTGCGTCCCGATACAGCCGATTGATGGGGAATTCATTCATGTACCCGTATCCACCATGGATTTGCAGCGATTCGTCAACTGCGCGGGAAGCAGCTTCAGCCGCAAATAATATTGCCGCTGCTGCCATTTTGTGTACTTCGGTTCCTTTACCGCCTCTTTCCGTTTTTTGAACCAGGACTGCCGCGCGATAAACCAATCCTCTGGCTGCCTCCAGTTCCGTATACATATTTGCCAATTTTGCTTTTATCAATTGAAAGTTACAAATGCTTTGACCAAATTGCTTTCTGTTCCTTGCATAATCCAGAGCCAGTTCCAGTGCCGCTCCTCCCATGCCCAGACTGATGCCTGACAAGACTACTCGTTCTACATCCAGACCATTCATAATAACTTTGACACCATTGTCTAATTCTCCCAGAATATTTGCCTCGGGGACTCGGCAATCCATAAAAACAAGCTCTCCAGTAGTGGATCCCCGGTTCCCCATTTTATCAAGTTTTCTGGAAACTGAATATCCGGGGAAATTTTTTTCCACAATAAAAGCTGTGATTCCGTGTGAGCCTTTTTCCATATCTGTTTTGGTATAGACAATGGCAACATCTGCTTCCGGTCCATTGGTGATAAACATTTTTGAACCATTCAGCAAAAAACTGTCTCCATCCCTTACGGCCGAGGTGGTAATCCCAACTGCATCAGAGCCGGCATCCGGTTCGGTCAGCCCCAGGCATCCTATTAATTCACCGGAGCATAATCCGGGAAGATATTTTTTTTTCTGAGCTTCATTAGCGTTTCGTTCCAGATTATGCATGCATAAGTTGGAATGAGCCAGGTAAGAGAGTGCCAACCCGGGACACACAAACGCCATCTCCTCTGCTGCCAGAGTATGCGTCAAAATATCGTAACCGGAGCCACCATATTCTACCGCTGTATTTAAACCCAAAAGATCCACGTCCCCCATTTTACGCCAAATCCCAGGAGGAAACTTGTCGTTTTTATCAATTTCTTCAGCTACAGGCGCTATTTCTTTACTAATAAATTCCTTTACGCTCTTCTTGATCATTATTTGTTCACGAGTTAATTCAAAATCCATTGACAAAATCCTCCCCTAAAATTAAATTTTTTAGAATGAGCGCTATATTTGCACCAATATGGTTGATGATCAATAAAAAATTCAATATTCTGGTTATAAAGAATTTCTAAAAATTAAGCAAAAATCACGAGATCTTCATTAGGAGCGGGGACGAAATATTGTCGGTTGTTGCAGTTTTAGGCTGCATAAGTAGGGTGTCTTCTGAATTATCATTGAAAATTCGGATTGACACTCCGAATTTTCAATGATAATTTTGATTATATGATTAAACGTAATTATTATTTAACATCTCTTGTAACTGCAACAGAAAGGTCTCCTGTCACCGCTCTGCTTGGTCCCAGGCAGTGTGGCAAAACAACACTTGCACGCATATTTAGCGAACATCGAATTCCTCATTACTTTGACCTGGAATCTCCTGCAGACCAACAGAGGTTGCAAAATCCCGAGTTAATGCTCGGTTCTCTTAAGGGGATGATCATTCTTGATGAAATTCAAATTAAGCCGGAATTATTTAATGTACTGCGAGTTTTAGTAGATAATCCCGAAAATCAATCTCACTTTTTAGTTTTGGGTAGTGCCTCTCCCCAGATTATTAAAAATGTTTCCGAAACACTAGCCGGTAGAGTTGAATTTATTGAGCTTGCAGGATTTAATATTCAGGAAACAAACAACATCGAACAATTATGGCTTAGAGGTGGATTCCCCCGCTCATTTCTCGCTGCTTCAGAGGCCGATAGTCTGGCGTGGAGAGATGGATTTATAAGAACCTTCCTTGAGCGTGATATTCCAATGCTTGGCATAACAATTGCTGCAACAGCAATGCGACGATTCTGGACAATGCTGGCCCATTTTCATGGTCAAACATGGAATGCCTCAGAGCTTGGCCGCTCAATGGGATTAACCGACAAAACTGTTCGATCATATCTTGATATTCTTACCGCTACCTTTATGATCCGTCAGCTTCAACCATGGCATGAGAACTTGCGTAAACGTCAGGTAAAAGCACCTAAAATATACTTCAGAGATTCAGGCTTGCTGCACAGCCTGTTAAACATTCCAAACTATCATAGCCTGATTGGAAATCCTCGAATAGGAGCGTCATGGGAAGGATTTGCTCTCGAACAAGTACTTCAGATTATTCGTCCGCCGGAAGCATATTTTTGGTCCACTCATAGTGGTGCGGAAATTGATCTTTTATTTTTTCAGAAGGGGAAACGCTACGGCGTTGAATTTAAATTTAATGAAGCCCCTAAAATCACAAAATCAATGCACACCGCAGTTCAAGATCTTTCTCTGGATTATTTATGGGTCATATATCCTGGAAAAGAAAAATATCCTGTAACAAATAAAATTACGGTTCGACCGTTAAACACAATATCCTGAAAATTTAGGGGAAATTACAGAGAGATCGTACTTGGGGCTCGGTAAAAAATAACTTTATATAACAGAAAAGCATCCCTATTTTTTAGAATAAAAACTTGCTATAAAAATAAAATAATCATAGGATCGGTGCATGAATAATACCAATAATAATACCAAATTTATATTTGTTACGGGCGGTGTTTTATCTTCACTTGGCAAGGGGCTGGCATCGGCCGCAATAGGAGCTTTGCTTGAGAGCCGTGGACTTACTGTAACCATCCAAAAATTGGATCCTTACATCAATGTTGATCCCGGTACCATGAATCCTTTTCAGCACGGCGAGGTTTTCGTAACAGACGACGGAGCCGAAACAGATCTTGATCTTGGCCATTACGAGCGTTTTACAAGCGCCAAGTTAGGGAAGGACAACAATTTTACCACAGGCAAAATCTACTACTCTGTTATAAATAAAGAGAGAGAAGGCGCTTATCTGGGAGGGACTGTGCAGGTTATTCCCCACATAACCGACGAGATCAAAAGCAGCATCAGACTGGTTGCCGGCGATGTGGACGTAGTTATTGTTGAAATCGGGGGTACCATAGGTGATATTGAAAGCCTGCCATTTCTTGAGGCTATCAGGCAATTCAAAGCGGACGCAGGAAAAAACAATGTTCTTTATATACATCTTACTCTGGTTCCCTATATTGCAACTGCAGGAGAAGTTAAAACCAAGCCTACACAACACAGTGTCAAAGAACTGAGAAGCATAGGAATCCAGCCGGACATTCTTTTATGCCGCACGGACAGATTTCTTTCAAAAAGTATTAAATCCAAAATAGCTCTTTTCTGCAATGTGAGTCAAGATGCCGTTATTACTGCCAAGGATGTGGATTGCATTTATGAAGTGCCGCTGATTTTTCATAAAGAAGGACTTGATGAGAAAATTATTGAACTCCTCAATATCTGGACAAGGGCTCCAAGGCTTCAGGTATGGGAAAACATAGTAAAAAAGTATAAAGATCCTGAATATAGCGCAACTATCGCAATAGTGGGAAAATATACAGACCTGACGGAATCGTACAAAAGCCTGAACGAGGCACTGTATCATGGCGGCATTTCAAATAACTGCCGGATTAATCTTGATTATATTGATTCTGAGGAGCTAACCAAAGATAACTGCCGTGATAAATTAAAAGCCGTTGATGGAATTCTGGTTCCGGGAGGTTTTGGGTTACGCGGAATTGAGGGAAAAATAATAGCAGCCCAATATGCTCGTGAGGAATTAATACCATTTTTCGGAATATGCCTCGGTATGCAAATAGCAGTAATAGAATTTTCGCGCAATATAGCTGGTTTGAAGGATGCCTATAGTACTGAATTCGACAAAAAGACAGATTATCCAGTAATTTATTTGATGAGCGAATGGTATGACGACAGGAGTAAAAGCATCCAGAAAAGAGATGTAAATTCCGACAAAGGTGGCTCCATGCGATTGGGCGCTTATCCCTGCCGCATAAAAGAAGGAACTTTGGCACACCTGGCATATGATAAAATCAATATTTCGGAAAGACATCGTCACAGATATGAATTCAACAACATTTACAGGGAAAGGCTTGAAGAAAAAGGGCTTGTTATAAGCGGAATATCTCCTGATGAAGAATTAGTTGAAATTATAGAAATCAAAGAGCACCCATGGTTTTTGGGGTGCCAGTTCCACCCGGAATTCAAATCCCGCCCAATGGCGCCGCACCCTCTTTTTGTTGATTTTATCAAGGCCGCTTTGGCCAAAAAAAATAAATGCGAAAAATAATAGTTTTTGATCAAACAATCAGAGAAGGCATGCAGTACCGTGGACTCATGTTTTCCTATGCAGAACGTTTAAAAATCATGGAGTTCCAGCAAGCCCTGGGAGTAGATATATCCCAGGTTGGCTATCCCCCTGCCCATGAATCTGAAATTCTGCATATAAAAAAATTATGCAGTGAAGCTGCCAGGCGGAATTACAATATTCGTATTTCCGGATTATGTCGGGCACTCGTTAAAGATGTCCGCTGGATGATAGAAACAGGTCTTAACGATTTCAGCCTCCATACCTCTCCCTCTTCTGAAATGCTTTCGCGACAAAGCATAGAAACCCTTTTTGAATCATTAAAAGAGACTGTTCTATTTATAAGATCAAAAATCGAAAAACCAAATATAGAAGTCAGTATTCTTGATATAGGCAAAACAGATATAGAACTATTAAAAAAATGCGCTGACTTTTTAATTAATAATTTAAAAATCAACATTCTTTCCCTTCCGGATACATCAGGTTTAATGGCGCCTAATCAGGTCTATGAACGTGTAGAACTTATAAGCAGACTTTGTTGCGCTAAAGGAAAAAGCACTCAACTCGGTATTCATTGTCATAATGACTTGGGCATGGCTACTGCCAATACGGTTATGGGTGTTCTGGCAGGAGCTTCAGTTATTGAAGTTTCCGCCCTTGGTATAGGAGAAAGAAACGGAATTGGTGATATTTTTATAACCGGCAAAAATTTAAAGGAGCAGGGTTTTCATTTAAACCTTAAAACAGAACAAAAAGATATTTTCAGAGAATATTATGAATTTGTCGATGCCGTATGTTACCAACAAACAGGGATTAAACTATTGAACTACAACACCCCTTTTTTCGGCAATTCTTCCAAAACCCACGTTGCCGGAACTCATGGTATAGGACAATTCGGCCTTGCTGCTGATCAGGAATTTTACCTTAATGTTTTATGTGGAAAACATCTTGTTGAGAATTATCTTAAGCTTCATAAAATTGAATATAAAAAAAAATATCTGCAAGAAATTGTTGACCGTATTAAAAATAAAAGCGCCTCGGCAGGTAGATGTGTGACGAAAGAAGAGGTTAAAGTAATTGCAGAATAAAATTAGAATATCATAAAATAACTTTTTTGTATTGCACACTGCCTTGTCTCTACGGTCGCAAAAATGATGGGTATAAATTTCATGGAAAAAGTTTTGGTAACGGGCGGCGGTGGCTTTCTTGGTGGCGCAATAGTAAAAAAACTGATAAAGCGCGGCTGTTATGTGCGAACTTTTTCACGGAACCATTATCAGAAGCTTGAAGATTCCGGGGTTGAGCAGGTTCGGGGGAATCTGTGCTGCAAAGAAGAAGTGGAAAAAGCATGCCAGGATATCGAGGTTGTATTTCATGTTGCGGCCAGGACGGGAGTTTGGGGCACTTATAAAGATTATTATCGTATTAATTATACAGGCACCTGTAATATTATACAAGCATGTCGAAGCAACAATGTTGCCAGACTGATCTATACAAGTTCTCCCAGTGTAGTTTTTAACGGTTCCAATATGGAAGGCGCTGATGAAAGCATCCCCTATCCTGACAAGTATCACGCACCTTATCCTGCAACCAAAGCCATTGCGGAACAGGCTGTTATAGAAGCGGCGCGGTATGGGTTAAAAAGCATCAGCTTGAGGCCGCACTTGATATGGGGGCCGGGCGATACAAACCTTGTCCCCCGGATAATTCAAAGAGGTGCAAGCCTTGTAAGGGTGGGCAATGGTAAAAATCTGGTGGATACCATTTATATTGATAATGCTGCTGACGCGCATATTCTGGCTGCGGACCGATTAAAAAAGAATCCTGGCCTGTCAGGCAGGGTCTATTTTATCAGCCAGGATGAACCGGTCTTTTTGTGGGACATGATAGATGATATTCTGCATGAAGCCGGCTTAAAACCGATCAAAAAATCAATAAGCAAAAATATGGCCTGGGCCATTGGAGCTTTGCTGGAAACCGGTTACAAACTTTTTAACATTAAACAGGAACCCCGTATGACCCGTTTTGTAGCAAATGAACTTGCAACAGCGCACTGGTTTAATATTAGCGCCGCAAAAAAAGATTTAGCTTTTTGGCCCAAAATATCCACTCAGGAGGGGCTTGCCAGGCTTGGGGAATGGCTAAAAAAATATCCCGTACAATGAAGCAAAAACCCCAAATCAGCGTAATTATACCTACCTATAATCGTGGCTGGATATTAAAAGAAGCTGTTGATTCTGTTTTATCTCAGCATTATACCGATTTCGAACTGATTGTAGTCGATGACGGCTCAACCGATAATACTCTCGCCTTACTCCAAACATACAAAGGCAGGCTTAAAATACTGCAACAGGAGAATTTGGGCGTAAGCGCCGCCCGCAATCTGGGAATAGAAAATTCATGCGGTCAATATATAGCTTTTCTTGATTCGGATGACCTTTGGCTCCCCGAGAAACTCTCCTTTCAGTTGGAATTTTTTATTTTACACAGGGAAGCCTTGATTTGCCAGACGGAAGAGATGTGGATCAGAAACGGCGTCAGGGTGAATCCCGGGAAAAAGCATAAAAAAATTTCAGGCCATATTTTTGAGCAATCTTTAGCTTTATGCCTGGTCAGCCCGTCAGCAGTGATGGTGGATCGGCGGCTTTTTGAGGAGATAGGAATGTTTGATGAAAATCTGCCAGCCTGCGAGGATTATGACCTTTGGCTGCGCACAACCCTTAAATATCCTGTGTTTTTGCTGGATAAGCCGCTTGTAATAAAAAGGGGCGGCCATGCTGATCAGCTTTCAAAGGCTCCCGGACTTGATAAATATAGGATTGCGTCCATATTAAAGTTGCTGCAAAGCGACAGGCTTTCAAACAGCAGATACAAAAAAGCCGTTAAAATGTTTCAAAAAAAATGTAAAATATATGGGGCAGGCTGTGCAAAACGCGGCAGATATGATGAAGCGGAGCATTATCACAAGCTTGCTGAACAATACATATAAAAGAGGAACAAAGCCTGTAATACTTTTCTTGACGAAATTTAAAAATTTTTCTATAATTTTTTATTTATAAATTATTGCTTTCTTTATGAGGTATAGATTTCCGCATAAATAATCTTACTACGTTCCTTACCGGAAAATAAAAAAATGCTGCTTAAAAAAATATCTTCTGAACCTCGAAATCTGGAACGTATTCTGGATAATCTTCAAGATGGTATCATAGCTCATGATCTGGAGCGGCGTATTTTTTATTATAACCGGAAGGCTGAAGAAATAACGGGCTACAGCAGAGATGAAGTTCTCGGTAAAGACTGTCATGAAGCGCATGGCGGTCCTTTTTGCGGTGAACATTGCCTGTTCTGCACCTCTCCTGCTGCTCCCTCCATCCCAATAAATACTGATACAGTTGGTTATTCCATCACGATAATAACCAAAAGTGGAGAATCCCGTCAGCTTGATATGGTAGCCACTATGATGAAAGATGAAAACGGTCAGGATTTTGGTGTGCTGGCTTCATTTAAAGATATAACCGAGATAATGGATCTTCAACTCAGGATGGGTGAAATTTCAAATTTTTCCAATATTATTGGACAGAGTCCCAGAATGCTTCAGATTTTTCAGCAGATCAGAGATATTGCCATGTATGATTCAGCAGTACATATTCATGGTGAAACAGGAACCGGCAAAGAGCTTGTGGCTTTGGCCATTCATAATCAAAGCCAGCGCAGTGATGCACCTTTTGTGGCGATCAACTGCGGGGCTCTTCCGGATGGGTTGGTTGAAAGCGAGCTTTTTGGCCATATCAAAGGAGCTTTTTCGGGAGCTGTTCGTGATAAAAAAGGCCGCTTTGAGCTTGCTGATGGCGGTACCATTTTTCTGGACGAGATTGCAGAATTACCGAAACATGTCCAGGTAAAATTGCTGCGTTTTTTGCAGGAAGGAACTATTGAAAAAGTAGGCAGTGAACAAACGATCTCTGTAAACACGCACATAATAAGCGCAAGCAATAAAAATCTTAAAGATGAGGTTAAAAAAAATAATTTTCGCTCTGATCTGTATTATCGATTAAATGTCATACCAGTTGATCTCCCGCCTCTTCGCGAAAGGAAGAGCGATATTCCTCTTTTGTGCAATCATTTTCTTAAAAAAGCTGCTGAAAAATATAGCAAAAAACGCCTTAGTGTTTCAAAAGAAGCTATGTCTGCAATGATGGATTATAACTGGCCAGGCAATGTTAGAGAACTTGACAATGTTATCCAGTTCGCAATGATCAAATGTAGAGATAATGCTATATCTTTTGAAAATCTTCCAATGGAATTGACCGATATGCAGACTGCTCTCCTCAAAAAACGGGGCCCTTTAAAAAAACTTGATAGTCATATGGTAAAAGCAACCTTGGAAAAGACCGGCGGTAACAAAGCCCGGGCTGCCAGGCTACTCGGTGTTGGAAGAGCCACTCTGTACCGTTTTTTGAACAACCAGTTATAAACTTTGAGAAGTTATTGCGTCCTTGTTCCTAATCTTGTCGCATGAGACAAGAATGTTTCATAAATAAAAATGAGACAGTCTTTTAATAATAATATCTCATATATTTTAATCTCTTATACATCAAACCCGATCAATTTGATCTTATACTGCCTGATTCATGTTTCAGGCTGTATTAGCTATAAATAATTTAGAGACAAGCAGAGGTGCTGTTATAACGATATAACTATTTGTATTTTTAACTAATTAAAATATAATCAGTCGATATGTTTGATTTGGCACATATATTGAAATGTATAAAATAACACTTAGGGACGCGGAAAAAAATAATCGTTTCAAGAAGCGCCCAGATTTTGGTTGATTTTGGTTGATCGCAAATCTTAAAAAGCGCAGTAATAGTGAACTATTTCAAGGTTTTTGAAATTTGGGATCGGGCAAAAGCAGCCTGAAGCGGGGATGCTAATTGGGATGATTATTTTTTTCCACGTCCCTTAGGTCTTAAAAACTCTAAATCTTCTCGAAGGACAATACACATTGAAACCATGTGACCAAAATATTAAAACAATTTTAAAATTAACTGATTCCATGATTAAGCTGGCAATCAAAGGAGATGCAGACCGTGAAGATATAGGGTGTGGAATTCTTTATGGAATTCTGCTTGATTCAGCGCATAAAATTAAACAACAAGCGGAAAAAGAGAAGCATGCCCATATCGATAAGGGCTGGTGGAAAGAAAATTAAAGGAGAAAATAATAATGGAAATTTTAAAAGGAAGTCAAACAGAAAAAAATATTTTAACAGCCTTTGCAGGTGAATCTCAGGCCAGGAACCGCTATACTTATTTTGCCAGTAAGGCAAAAAAAGAAGGTTATGTACAAATAGCAGCAATATTTGAAGAAACTGCTAACCAGGAAAAAGAGCATGCCAAAAGGCTTTTTAAGTTATTAGAAGGTGGAGAAGTTGAAATTAGCGGAGCCTTCCCTGCCGGAATTATCGGAACAACTCTGGAGAACCTCAGGGCCTCCGCTGCCGGAGAAAAATTTGAGCATATTGAAATGTATCCTGGCTTTGCAAAAACTGCAAAGGAGGAAGGGTTTGAAGAAATTGCCGATATATTTAACGCCATCGCAGTGGCGGAAAAACAGCATGAAAAAAGATACAACAACCTGGCAGCCAACATTGATGCCGGCAGCATATTTAAAAAAGCTGAAAAAGTAGTATGGCGCTGCAGAAATTGTGGTTATCTGCACGAAGGAAATGAAGCTCCCGATATATGCCCTGCATGCGACCATCCACAGGCCCATTTTGAACTGCTGGGGGAAAACTGGTAACACAATTGGGCATCAATCATTTCTTGTTGACACTTTTGAAACAACAATGGAACACAGATTTACACAGATAAACACAGATGAGTTTATTTTTTTAAAAAAGTGTAAAGTATTTTTGGTCTTTAATGAAGGATGCCCACAATTGTATATATTTTTTTAGAAACTTTATATGAGCACAATATTTTGTGCTCATATTTTCGTGTTAAGGGCTCGTTCAAAAATAACTTTTAATTTATTTTTGAACGAGCCCTAATTGGAAGGCTTTGTATAATTAAAGTTTTCCTTAATAAAAAGTTCTCTGCAAGCATCAACAGCATCAGGATCATACCAGACACCTTTATATTTTAAAATTTCTTCTAACGCAACATCTATGCCCATTGCGGGCCTGTATGGCCTGAAAGAGCTTAAGGCTTCCGTTACATCCGCAACAGTCACAACTTTCGCTTCCGGAAGAATCTCATCAGAGGTAATGCCCTGGGGATATCCTGAACCATCAAGCCTTTCATGATGCTGCAGCACAGCTTTGGCAAAGGGCAAGGGTGAAGGAATATTTTTAAGGATATCATAACCTACCCTGGCATGTATTTTGAGCATTTTATATTCTATATCCAGAAGCTCACCTGGTCTGTTTATTATTGATGTCGGTATCCTGATTTTACCTATATCATGAAGATTGCCTGCAATATCTATAGTCCTGATCTGTTTACTCGAAAGATTCATTTTTTTTGCAATAGCGCATGCCAGCAGAGCGACTCTATGCTGATGACCGGCAGTATAAGGGTCTCTGATTTCAACTGTAAGAGCCATGGTGTGAATCGTTGCCTGCAGCATTTGATGCAGCTCATTAGTTTTTTCCGCAACTTTTTGTTCCAGGATAATATTCTGGTCGTTGAGTTCCTCCCTCATTCTTTTGAGAGATAAATGTGTCTTTACTCGTGCTTTTACCTCTGCAACATGGAAGGGTTTGGTGATGTAGTCCACACCGCCTGCTTGAAAGCCATGTGTTTTATCTTCTATGTTATCAAGCGCTGTTATAAAAACAACCGGTATATTGGCTGTTCTGGGAACTGCTTTAAGTTTGACACAAACATCATATCCACTCATTTCTGGCATCATTACATCAAGAAGTATAAGGTCAGGCAGATATTTATCCGTATATTCAAGAGCTTTAAGACCATCTTTGGCTACGCCTAGTCGATACTCCTCTTTTAATGTATTAACAAGCAAATCTATATTTGTTGGATTATCGTCTACAATTAATACTAATGGTTTATCAGAAGACACTTTTATCTCCATTTTTAAATATTTTTATTTTTAAATATTTTTTTCAAGTATTTTTGTTCCCTTATTTTTTTAAAACCGGTTCTTGATATTTGATATATGACGCCAATTTTTTTTGCAAGATATGAAATTGTTTTTAAAAAAAATTGTCATGATAAACGTACACAACCTGTGCCTGAATCCATGCGTATTCTTAAAAAAATCGTTTAATTTTAACAAATAATAAAAATATTCCTTGATTTTTTGGTCAGAAAAAGAAATAAAAAGAGCATCTTTATTTTTACCGCTACCTTTTTTTTATTATGGAGAGATGTCCGAGCTGGCTGAAGGAGCACGACTGGAAATCGTGTGTGCTGTTTATAGCAGTACCGAGGGTTCGAATCCCTCTCTCTCCGCCAAAAAAACAGCCTTGTGAATTCCTGCAAACTACGGAATAATTTTTTATGTCCTATCTTGTCCTTGCGCGTAAGTATCGGCCTCAAACTTTTGACCAGGTTATAGGCCAAAAACATGTTACACAAACTCTGACTAATGCCATTGAGCACAATCGTGTACATCATGCAATCCTGTTTGCAGGGCCAAGAGGTACCGGTAAAACAACTATTGCGCGTATATTAGCCAAGGCAATGAACTGCAAAAACGGGCCTGTTGCAGTTCCCTGTAATGCTTGCAGATCGTGCAGGGACATCACTTCATCCAGTGCGGTGGATGTATTTGAGATTGACGGAGCATCCAACAACTCTGTCGATCAAATCAGGGAGTTGCGTGAAAATATTAAATATATGCCTGCGCACAGTCTGTATAAAATATATATCATAGATGAAGTTCACATGCTTTCACTGGCAGCCTTTAATGCCCTCCTGAAGACTCTGGAAGAGCCGCCTGAGCATGTTATGTTTATGTTTGCCACTACCGAGCCGCACAAAATTCCGATAACCATATTGTCAAGATGCCAGAGGCATGATTTCAGGCGGATAGATGCAGAAGCTATTGCTGAGCATATGTTTAAGCTATGCGCGGATGAAGGGGTAACTATAGCAATAGAAAGCCTTGGGCTGATAGCGCGTGAAGCAGGCGGAAGCATGAGGGATGCCTTGAGCTTGCTCGACCAGGTAATGGCTGCCGCTCAGGGGGACGTATCGCATGATCAGGTGGTAAATATTCTTGGAGTTGTTGACAGGAAGATAATTTTTGAAATTTCAGATGCTGTTATGAGCGGCGATATTTCTGAATTGCTTGATATCCTGGATGAACTTTACGATTATGGTCATGATATGAAAAAATTATATGCCGATATTGTTGAACATTTCAGAAACCTGCTTGTAGCCAAAATGGGAACAAAGGTAAACAAACTGGTTGACCTTCCTGCACACGAGCTTGAAATGATCTCAGGGCAAATAAAAGGAGTATCTTCAACATATTTAAATCAGGTTTTTGATATCCTGTTTCAGGAAGAGTCGATTATAAAATACTCGGAAAGGCCTAAACTGGCGATTGAGATGGCATTTATCAGGATTTTACAGCTTAAGCCTGCTTTGCCTATAGATCTCCTTATTCAAAAACTTGATGATTTAATACAGAATACGGGTGACCTGCCGTCAATTGACCTAGATGAAACTTATAAAACAAATTATAAAACAAGGGTGGGGCATCATACTAAAAATAATTTATGCCGTAAAATGGATACAGATGAAGATGTAGGGGAGGGGAGAAAGGAACAACAGCTACAACAGAATTCCGGGGCAAAGATACCACATCTACACCCGGTGAAACCTCTGGAGAACAGCAGTGGTGATCCTTTTCAAAATATTGAAAACAGTTGGGGAAAAATTCGTAATGCTATTTCACCCAAGCATCCTGCGCTTTGCGCTCATTTAAAAAATTCTTCAATAAAAAAAATAAACGGGCAAGTCATTGAAATAGCAATTAATGGTAACAATTATAATTATACAACAATTATTCGTGAAAAAAATCTATCTATTATACGTAAAGCATGTAAGGATTGTTTTGGAGACCAGACGGAAATTGAAATTATAGCTGGAAATAATACAGAAACGAATACGGGAAAGAATTCAGATAAAATCATGGAGTCGGAAAGTTTACGCAAAAAAGCATTAAGCCATCCGCTGATAAATGATATTACTGAAATTTTTAGCGGGAAGGTTCTAGACGTAAAACTTTTATAGGAGGTATTTGGATGAAGGGTATGGGGAATATGATGAAGCAGGCTCAAAAGCTTCAGGCACGTATTGCTAAAATGCAGGAAGAGCTTGCCGACAAGACTATAGAAACAACTTCCGGTGGAGGAATGGTGAAAGTCTCGGCCAATGGTAAACAGCAAATAGTATCAATTCAGATAGAAAAAGAGGTTGTGGATCCTGAAGATGTAGAAATGCTGGAAGATCTGGTCATGGCTGCAGTAAATGATGCATTGGCAAAATCGCAGGAAATGGTTGCATCAGAGATGAGTAAAATTACCGGAGGTCTTAGCATACCAGGATTGACGTAAAGATGAATTATTATCCTTTATCAATACGTAATCTGATAAAAAATATCACCAGGCTGCCGGGGATAGGCCAGAAAACTGCCGAACGGCTTGCCATACATATACTGAATGCTCCTATCAGGGAGGCAGAACTTCTTGCCGGCAGCATTCTTGATGTTAAGAAGAAAGTAAAAAAATGTTCATTATGTTTTTCTCTAAGTGATGACGATATTTGTAATATCTGCGGCAATTCTGCCAGAGATGCAGGATTATTGTGTATTGTAGAAGGGGTTACTGATATGGTAGCCATAGAAAAATCAGGTTCTTTTAATGGTCTGTATCATATTTTGGGAGGTGTTTTATCTCCAATGGATGGAATCGGGCCTGAAAATATCAGAATAGGAAAACTTGTAAACCGGATCAGCCAGGGTAAGATCAAAGAAGTGGTAATTGCCACCAGTACCAGAGTCGAAGGGGATTCTACAGCAGCCTATATAGCGCAACTTCTTCAAAAATATTCAGTAAAAGTAACCAGAATTGCTTCAGGCGTGCCGATTGGGGGCGAGCTTAAATATGTTGATCAGGTTACTATGAAGAGAGCAATGGATACACGACATACAATTTAAAAAACAGGTATTTATTTTTAATGGAATCGTTAGATATTTTTAACTGCATTAAATGCGGTGATTGCTGCAAGGGTTATGGAGGTGCTTTTGTTACTCCTGATGATATAAAGGCTATTTCAAAATACATTAACACCGATCCTGAACATTTTATTGAGGAATTCTGTCAAATTTCCGGAGGAAAACCTTTGCTCGCCCAGGGGGAGAACGGTTACTGTGTTTTCTGGAATGAAGTGTGCACAATTCATCCTGTTAAACCACGCATGTGCAAAGAGTGGCCGTTTATCAATGCTGTGCTTGTAGATATAGAAAACTGGCACATTATGGCAAGCTTTTGTCCAGGGATACGCACAGATGTTCCTGTGAATATTGTGCAGGAGTATGTGAGAAAAAAACTTTCAAATGATTAATCCAATATTATCATGATAGGTGTTTTTGATTCAGGGATAGGGGGGCTTACAGTTGTCAAGGCATTGCTTGACGAGGTTCCGGGATATGATATTCTTTATTTTGGTGACACCGCGCGCACCCCATACGGAAGCAAAAGTCCTGATACGGTAATTAAATACGCCCTTGAAAATACGGAATTTCTTTTAAATCAAGGAGCAGAACTAATTGTAGTGGCGTGCAATACAGCATCAAGTGTTGCTTTTGAAAGCATAGTGGCAAAATATGATGTTCCTGTTTTTGAGGTAATTACACCTGCGGTTGAATTGTCGATTAAAAATTCCCGCAACCTTGGAATAGGAATTATAGGGACAAGAGCAACTATAAACAGCGGCGCTTACGAAAGAAAAATAAGAGCGATTAAACCTGCCGCAAGAATATATTCAAAGGCCTGCCCCCTCCTGGTTCCGCTTGTGGAGGAAGGGTGGTTTAAGAAACCTGAAACTATGATGATTGTTAAAAAATATTTACATTCTTTAAAAGTCAGACAAATAGATACTCTTGTTTTAGGATGCACCCATTACCCGTTACTAAAAAATATTATCCAGAGAAAAATCGGCAAAAAAGTTTTTATAGCCGATTCTTCTTTAGCCATTGCAAGGGAAATTAAAAATTTTTTAATCAGCCATCCGGAACTTGAACAAAAAATCAGTAAAAAAGGGGTGACGCATTTTTTTGTTTCGGACATTACCCCACAGTTTGAAAAAACAGCAAGAATGATATTAAAAAAGGATATACAATTAATTCATGTAAAATCATAAAAGGGGTCAACAGAGGTGTCTAAAAGGAGTCTTCCATGCTTGACAACAAAAATTGTCAGTCAGATACAATCCTGATAGTTGATGATAACCCGGTAAATACCAAGCTAATAAAGGTAATAGTAGAAGCCGTAGGATATCAGACATGCTTTGCCAGTAACGGCAGGGAGTGTATTGAGAAGGCTATGACATGCACCCCTGATCTTATATTGCTTGATATTGACATGCCGGTAATGAATGGTATAAATGCCTGCAGGTATTTAAAAAAGCAGCAAGAGACAAAGGAAATTCCTGTAATTTTTGTAACCGCAAATCTGGAAGATGATATTTTAAAAGAAGCTTTTAACTCAGGCGGTACAGATTACGTACGAAAACCTGTTAATAAAATTGAGCTGTTGGCAAGAATTAAAACCACATTAGATAGCCGGAGATTTCACAAGGAACGACTGGAAAAAGAAAAACTTGCCGGTGTGATTGAAATGGCAGGTGCGATATGCCATGAAATTAATCAGCCTTTACAATCTATATATGCGTATTGTGAAACATTAACACTCAATGGACAAATGGAAAAACAGGTTTATGATTATTTTTTAAAAATACACAAGCAGATTAAGAGAATAGCAAAAATAACAAAAAAAGTTAGCCGCATAAAAAAGTATGAGAGCAGAGACTACTTGCCAGGGAGCAAGATAATTGATATAGAAAAGGCATCGGAGTTTCCTAAGCAAGATGAGATCGGCTGATTTTTTTTATTGTTTGAATTAACATAATGGCATATTTCATTTGTCGTTGACACTTTTAAAAAAATAATGGAACATAGATGCACACAGATAAACACAGATAGGTTTATTTTTTAAAAAAAGTGTGTGGAAGTCTATATGACCAAGGGGGCAAAATGAAGAAAAAGAAAACTCAACTTTCGGAGAGTTTAGAAGATTATATGGAAATTATTCTGGCTCTGGAGACAATCAATAAAGTCGCCAGAACAAAGGATATTGCAGAAAAAATGGGGGTCCAAAGGAGTACTGTTACGGGCGCATTAAAGAGCCTCAGCGAAAAGGGAATGATTAATTATGAGCCTTACAGTTTTATTACCTTGACTAAAAAAGGCACCAGGATTGCAAAAGAGGTTACGCGGCGACACATAATCCTTAAAGATTTTTTATATAGAGTTCTACAGCTTGACGATAAGAATGCCGACTATACAGCTTGCCGCATGGAACATGCTATGGACAAGAAATCTTTTGAAAGACTTGTTCAATTCATCGACTTTTTAGACACCTGTCCTAAAACAAGTTTTAACTGGAAGGAAACTTTTTTAGATTTCTGTGAGGGGAAAGAGCCGAACCGTGAGGCCTGTCGCGAGTGTCTTACAAAATATTTGGATACTCATAAAAAAGAATAAGAATATTTCTACAGGGTTATTTTTTGACAGCCATTGCTTTAGCCTGCATCAGGTTTAATTTGAAATAGAACCCTCGCTGCGCCATTAATTCTGAATGTGTTCCCGCTTCTATTATCCGCCCTTTATGAAGTGCTAAAATTCTGTCTGCATTACGCGCTGTTGAAAGTCTGTGCGCAATCACGATAGAAGTTCTGTCCTTTAACAGTTTGGTAAGAACCGCTTCAATCTTTTTTTCTGTTATAGAATCAATATAAGATGTAGCCTCGTCTAATATTATAAGCTCAGGGTTTCGAACAAATGCCCTTGAAATTGCAATTAACTGGCGTTCTCCGCTGGATATGGATGCTCCGCCTTCCGACAGGAGTGTGTTAATACCGTCAGGCATCCTTTTAATAAAAGATTCAAAATCGGCATCATTCAGCATCCGATCTATGCTGTCACTATCAATATCAGTTGCGCCAAAGGCAATATTCTCACGAATAGAGCCGGAAAAAAGGAAAGTATCCTGCATTACAAAGGATATTTTTGACCTTAGCTCTGACCGGGTTATTTTTGCAATATTTTTTCCGTTAATGTAGATATGCCCGGAATCGGGATCGTAAAATTTTTCTATCAGGTTGATCAAGGTTGTTTTTCCGGAACCTGTAGGGCCTACTATGGCGATTGTTTCACCTTTAGCGACTTTGAATGAGATATTTTTCAGAACGGGCTCGGTTTTGTTGTAACTGAAATTGACATTATCAAAAACCAGCTTCTCCATTCTACCGTTTTTCGCAGTCAAATTATTGGCAAATTTTTTATTCGGAACATGTTTGGCAGTTGTTTCAGACTTATTATCTGTTTCAGCGTTTATATTAAAAATCAGGAATATTCTTTCGGCAGACGCCATGGCGTTCTGCATTATGTTATATTTTTCGGCTATATCCCTGATAGGTCTGAAAAACATTTTTGTATATGATATAAATGCAACCAGCGAGCCGAGAGTAATTGTATCCGACATCACCCTCCCGCCGCCATATAATATTACAAGAGCAAGCGAAAGTGCTCCAAGCATTTCGATTACAGGCATAAAAAGCGCAAACACATGAATTTGCTTCATTCCCGCAAGATAATTTTCATGATTTAACTTTTTAAAATTACTATAGTTTTTCCTTTCTTGCAGGAAAAGTTGAATTACCTTTATTCCTTCGATTGTTTCTGAAAATTTAGCGTTTATTTCTGCAATTTTAACTCGTAATGTTCTGAACGCATCCCTTGCCTGACCTGAAAAAAGCTTTGAAACATAAACAATAACCGGAAGAATTGCAAAAGAGATCAGTGCAAGTTTCCAGTCAAGCCATAACAAAATAATTGCTATACCGATTAATAAAAAAACATCCTTAAAAACAAATGCGATGATGGAAGTAAAGAGTTCGTGCATATTCTGAATATCATTTGTTGCTCTTGTCACGAGCCGGCCGACTGAATTGCGTGAAAAAAAATCTACGGATAAATTTTGAATATGTTCAAAAAGGCGTACTCTCATATCATGCATGGTTAGCTGGCTTGTATATTCCATTATCATAACTTGAATAAAATTCAGGAAAAAGTTGAGGATTATCAGGCCAATAAAAACAATGGCCATCTTTCCCACGCCTGAAATATCATCCCTGCGAAGAATTTTGATCTCTGTTTTTTTTATGGAACCCAGATTCTTAAAGGATATATACGCTGATGTTCCGTTAATATAAAAAAAATCGGGATATCTATTTACGATTGCTGTTTTTTGTAAATCAGCTACATCGACTTTTAAATATCTTATATTTTTTTTATATAAATCTTTATCATGAATTTGTGAATGATTAATTTTTGG
>JAGGWL010000370.1 GCA_021157555.1 Deltaproteobacteria bacterium
AATCATGTCAGGGCAATTATATCATCCATCGTTGCCGCATATAAAAATCAAAAAACCGTTATCTTCGCAATGGGTGCTCATGTTATTAAAGTAGGTTTAAATCCTGTTGTGATTGATCTGATGGAACGGGGTGTTATTACATCAATTGCCATGAACGGTGCCGGTATTATCCATGATTTTGAACTCGCCATGACCGGTAGGACTTCTGAAGATGTGGCCGCATCTTTAGGAGACGGAACTTTTGGGATGGCTCATGAAACCTGCTCTTTTCTTGGTGATGCCATTGCAAAAGCAGACCGTGATGCAAGCGGGCTGGGTGCTGCAGTAGGCGCATCAATTATTGAACAGAACCTCCCGTTTTCCGACAACAGCATTCTTGCTGCGGGAGCCCGTCTGGGTATTCCCGTAACAGTTCATATTGCGATTGGTACTGACATAATTCACATGCATCCGGAGTTCGATCCTGCCAAAGCAGGTGCGGCAAGCCATCGTGACTTTCGTATTTTTGCATCGGTTGTCTCTTCGCTTGAAAAAGGTGTTTATTTAAATATAGGTTCAGCCGTAATTCTGCCGGAGGTTTTTTTAAAAGCTATAACAATAGTCCGTAATCTTGGCCATAACCTGCAAAATCTCACCACCGTAAACATGGATTTTATTAAGCACTATCGTCCAACAACTAATGTTGTCAATAGGCCTACTGCAGAAGGAGGACATGGATATAACCTTACAGGTCACCATGAAATACTGCTGCCGATTATTGCGGCTGGAATTATTGAAAAGCTTGATTAATTCTCATTTTCATGGTTTGTTCTACTAATTATGGCATGAAGAACGATGAAGAAATAATATTTTTGTGCGCCCGTAGCCCAGGGGATAGGGCGTCAGCCTCCGGAGCTGAAGATCGCAGGTTCGAATCCTGCCGGGCGTACCAAATTATACTGTAACGCCTTACCTCAAAATTGATGGTGAAATAATGTAACGCTATGCTTGTAGAGACAAGGCATGCCTTGTCTCTACAGTTGCAACGATTATTTTATAACTAATTAATTTCATAAGTAATATAACATATTTTAAGAAGAAAACTGCCTATTTCTTTGTTCCTTACCGGGTCATGAAACCGGTATTTTTAAGTTTTATGGTGCCTTAAATGAATATTGTAATTCTATTTACTATTCTTTTTTACTTGTTCGGTACAGCCGGATATTTTGCATATCTTTTTTTACAAAAGAATTACATGCAAAAATGGGGATTTTTTTTTATATCAGCAGGTTTTTTATGCAATTGTTTGATTATTTGTTTTGGTTATATAAAATCAGGCTGGTTTCCTGCCCAAAATCTGAGGGAAACTCTTTTTATTGCAGGGTGGGCTGTCTCGGGAATTTTTATTATACTGCACCACAAGTTTAATCTTAGAATACTTGGTATTTATGCCGCACCGCTTGTTTTTGCTGTTATCATGGCGGCATCTTTAATCCCTGACAGTGGGGGTGCGATAAAAGACATTTCTAACAGTTTCTGGCTGATCTCCCATATTCTTGTTATACTATCTGGTGATGCAGCATTGGCAATGGCATGCGGAGCAGGGGTATTTTATCTTATTCAGGAACATGCTATAAAAACAAAAAAAAGAGGCTTTTTTTTTAAACGTCTCCCTTCTCTGGAATTGCTTGACAGTACCGGATATTTTTGTATTGTTTTAGGCTTTACATTTATTACAATCGGACTGATAACAGGTCTTGTATATGCTAAAGTGGTGTGGGGCAGATTCTGGGGCTGGGATCCTAAAGAGGTCTGGTCAGTAATTACATGGTTTTTGTATGCTGCCTTACTTCATCAACGTCTTACAGTGGGGTGGCGTGGAAGAAAAGCAGCAATAATGGCAATTATAGGATTTGCCGCTGTTTTATTTACATTTTTTGGTGTTAATTTTATTTTAGGCGGGCATCATGAAGAATTTACCAAATGGTAATCTTTTTGTTTGAGTGATTTGGAAATAGACATAAAAAAAACAGATATTATCCTCGCAGGGCTAAATCATAAGACGGCTCCCATAGAACTGAGAGAACGGATAGCATTTTCACAAGAAGATATTTTACGTGCCCTTGACGTTCTGGGTAATCAACCTGCTATCAATGAGATCACAGTTATTTCTACCTGTAACAGGGTCGAAGCCTTGATGGTTGTCCAGGATAAAGTTGAAGCTGTTGAGAATGTTAAACAATTTAGCTCAGAATTAAAAAATGTGCCCGTTAGTATTTTTGATGAATCATTTTATGTGCATATTGGCGATGAGGCTGTAAGGCATATTTTCAGAGTTGCTTCAAGCCTTGATTCAATGATGATTGGTGAACCTCAGATACTCGGGCAGGTCAAAGCAGCCTATTTGACTTCCACCCAAAAAAAAACCTCCGGAGTTATATTAAACAGGCTCATGCACAGGGCTTTTTTTGTTGCCAAACGGATCCGTACAGAAACAGGAATCGGGGATCATGCTGTTTCCATAAGTTATGCGGCTATTGAATTATGTAAAAAAATATTCGGCTCGCTGACTGATAAAAAGGCGCTTCTTGCAGGCGCTGGAGAAATGGCGGAACTTGCTGTGGAACATCTTATACGCAACAAAGCCGGAGATATTATCGTTGCCAACAGAACTTTTGAAAGAGGGCTGGAACTGGCAGGGAGGTTCAATGGATATGCGATAAAATTTGACGAAATTACAGAATATTTAAAAACTGTAGATATAGTTATTTCGTCAACCGGAGCGCAAAATTTTATCATAACGCGTGACCAGGTAAAATCGGTTATGCGTATCAGGAAAAACCGCCCTCTCTTTTTTATTGATATTGCAGTGCCAAGGGATATTGATCCTGAAATTAATAGGCTTAACAATGCATATGTTTATGATATTGATAATTTACAGGATGTTATATCCGAAAACATTGAAGATCGGAACAGGGAATCTGTAAAAGGCGATAGAATTGTAGACGAGGCCGTTATAAATTTTCGCAAGTGGTGCGAAAGTCTGAAAGCTGTGCCGACAATTGTTGCTTTAAGAAAAAAGTTTGATGCCATTGCCGAGGCTGAAATAAAAAAAACATTTAAATCATTGAATAAATTATCGGCAGATGAAAAAAATGCCATAAATATAATGATAAATTCTCTTATAAATAAAATTTTGCATGATCCCACTATTTTTTTAAAAAGGAACGGCTTTATGGGCGATAGTGCAAAGTATATTGACATAACCAAAAAGCTGTTTAATCTAAATTAGGAACGGGTACAAAACGTACAAAGCAGCAGGAGGAGCATTTTGAAAAAAACAGCATTTTTTTTCCCGGGTCAGGGTTCTCAATCCGTAGGAATGGGGCAGGAATTTTATACTGGGTACGATTTTGTCAGAGAAATCTTTGACATGGCGGAAGAATTAACAAAAATCAATATTTCCCGCTTATGTTTTAAAGGACCAATGGCGGATCTGACAGAAACCGTTAACCTGCAACCGGCTCTAACCACAGTTAATCTTTCCTGTTTGGCTATGATAAACAAGGAATGTGTAAAACCTTTTGTATCAGCAGGACACAGTTTGGGCGAATATAGTGCACTCTGTTCTGCCGGTGTTATTAATGGTGAAGAAACTATTAAGCTGGTTTATAAGCGTGGTTCGTTAATGCACAGAGAGGCTCTCAAACATAAAGGGGCCATGAGTGCAATCATAGGTCTTGGAATTGACGAGGTCTCTGAGATAGTTGCAGATGTCCGGAACGAAGGAATTATTGCTGTAGCAAATCATAATACCGAAAAACAGATAGTAATTACCGGTTCTCCTGAACAGGTTCAAAAGGCAGGTTCAATTGCCTCTGCAAAAGGGGCAAGAGCCATACCCTTAAAAGTAAGTGGTGCATGGCACAGCGAGCTGATAAAAGGTGCGGAGAATGAATTTGTCGAATTTCTTGATACTTTTTCATTTACTAAACCTGAAAGTGCTATTATCCTTAATGTTACCGGTGATTTTGTTACTAATTCTAATGATATACTCTTTACCATGAAAAAACAACTTTGTAGTCCGGTCAGATGGTACGACACAGTTCAGAAACTGATTGAAGAAGAAGTAGAAGTTTTTGTTGAAGCAGGTCCCGGCAAAGTGCTGGCGGGGCTTTTAAAGAAAATTTTACCCAAAGACTATCCGCGCAGCATTTTTAATATCAACAATATGAAATCTTTGGATAATTTTTTTAAAGAAGTATTATAATTTTTTATTTGATTCATTGTTCAACAGATGATCTCCTTTAAAAAAATAAATTTATTTTTTATTCTTCCTGCAGCATTACTGTTGTTTCTGTTTTTGCTCACTTTCTCATTCAATATTCTTATTCAAAATCGCTCGGTTCAAAATATCCTGATGTCGTACTTGTCTACGGCTGCAGGATATGAACTTAAGGCAGGTTATATGGATTTTGATTTTGACGGAGGATTAAAAATAATTATACATGATCTTTCTGCAAAGCCAAAAAAAGGTGATAGCAAGCTTGCTATCGTTCGTCTGGAAGCTGACTTTGCGGTTAGAGAAATACTTAAAGGTAATTTTTTACCAAAAAGATTATTTTGCCTTCAGCCTGATCTTGAAACAGCATTAACAGAATTCCGACATCCCCCCGCCGAAGGGGCTGTTGGCTCGCCAAGCGTTAACCCATCTTTACTAATTTTACAAAAAATTTTACAAAAAACTGATTCTGCAGAAATATCAGGCGGTAGAATATTTCTGAAGAATCATAAGGTTACGTTTAACAAAATGTTTGTTCAACTTTCGCATCAGAGTCCTGACGCCCATCTGTTAGATGCAGACCTGCATGGCTCCATTGAATTCAGGGAAAAGAAAGCCGATTTTTCCATAAAAGGAAAAATCAATCCAGATGAATCCCTCCATAAGAAACCGCTAATTGCATTAATTTTAAAGGCAGCACATGTTCCTGCAACATGGGCTCCGGAGCTTTCTTCTTTGCCGGTACGGAAAGGAAACTTCGACGCAAACATAGACATGCAAGTTATGCCTGATAGTTCAATATTGTTCAACGGTCGATTAATTGCAGATAATCTATGCTTTCTGCTTGATAAGGCAAAAGGTCTTAAAGAATATTTTCTTCCTGACGTTGCCGTCAACTTTCAGGCTGATTATTCAAAAAAGATTTTCAATATTTCTTCATTTAATATCAAAACATCGGATTATACATTGAATGCAAGCGCAAAGTTTGATCTGGAAAAGCCTTCAGACCCATATCTTGATCTTAAAGTTACTTCTCCATGGATCTCCTTAAAATCCTTTAAAGAGATATTCCCTTCTCCTCTAATTTCTGCCTGGCTGGAAGAATCACTTTATCCATGTTTTACAGATGGTGATGTTCGTTTTGATCTTTTTGCGATGCAAGGCCATTTCAGTAAATTTGCCCATTTATATAAATATGAAAATGCAAACGCTCTTTTTTTAAAACTATCATTGAAAAATATGATAATTATGGCACCAAAAGCATCCATTCCCTATAAGAAAGTTTGTGGCAGCCTTATAATAGAAAATGGAGCCCTGAATGTCTCCGGCATCAGGGGCATATTCGGCAGCTCTTTTCTTAATGATGGCAAGATGAATATTGATAACCTGTATTCCAGAACTGCCTTGTATGATTATTATCTAAAGGGCAAGTTTGAGCTTGGGGATATAAAACAGCAGACCGCTGTCATCCCTGTTCCTGAGGATATAAAAAAGCAGATTCAAAAAATTAAAACAATTTCCGGCAATGTGGACGCTGAATTAAGATTCGAAAACAGGCATAACAAGAAAGGTTTTAAAATAAAAAAAAGCGCCTTTAATTTTAAAAAATGTTCAATGAGTCATGCAGAATACCCGTTTCCCTTGTTTATTGAGGAAGCAAATTTTAGTTTTGCAGAGAATCTGGACAGTCAATTTTCTGCTCAAGGCATGCTCGGTAAATCAAGTTTTTTTTTTTCAGGCAACACTGCGAATATGTTTACAAAAGGAAGAGCAGAGATTGCATTCAGTGCTGATCTTAATGATATTGTTAACAAAACAAATTATGAATTAAAAAATATAATAAATTTTAACGGTATCATGCCCGGGAATTTGACTATTAGCAGGCAGGATGACGGAATCTGGTCTTGTGAGGGTGAGATTGATCCGGAATGTTTTATTAATGATAAAGTAGAAAAAAAGATTTGTTTTAACCTGGATATCTATCCTGGGAAAAAAATTATATTTAATAAAGTTAATTATAATTCAGGAGATACGTTACTAAATCTGTCGGGTTATTTTGATTTAGGCGACATGGATACCCTGAATATCAAGCTTGAGGCAGAACCGCTGAATCTTGAAGACTTCAATTCCTTTTTTTACGAATTTAGCAAACCTGCCTCAGGAATAATAAGATGTAATGCAGACCTCCAAATATCTGTTTCTGATTTATCAAAAACTTTTATATTTGGGCAATGTGAAGCTGATGATATTTCATTTTCGAGCTGTGCGCTGCCCTGGGAAGTTAAAGATTGTAATTTCAGGAGTAATTTTTTGGGTAAAAAGATTGAAATTCCTTTTTTCACGAGTATGCTTGGAGAGAATTCTATATCATTAAACGGCCTTTTGCGTGGCTGGGACGGGTTAAAAGGTGAAATCAATATAAATGCAGAATATTTAAAACTTGGCGATTTAATTTCTGTTAATGAGGATGAATGCTGTAAAAATGATAAAAAAGAATTTTCTGATTTTGTTATGAATTCAGATGTAAAATTGAATATAAAATCTAAAGATGGCTGCTGGAAGCAGATTGAATATAATCAACTATCGGCAGCAACCGTTTTTCGTGCAGGAATTTTTTTTGTTAAGCAATGTGAGGTTAAAACAGAAACAGGTAAAATCAATCTGAATGGTCATATAAAATCAGATTCAATAAAATTGAATCAGGATCCTGAATCTGTTTTTTTAATCTACGTTAAATTAAAGGAGCACCCGGCCAAGGAAATTATTCAGAGCCTTGGCATATTCAAAAATCTTGATATTGAAGGCGCTCTTCTTTCAACAGAAGGTTATATTGCCATTAATGGCGTTAATAAAGAAGAAATCATATCCAATCTTACAGGAAATTTTAATATTTTGCTTGAGGATGGTCTTGTCAAACAGTCCAATCTGCTTTTTGCTGTGCTAGATTTTTTGAGTCTCAACAAAATAGTTAATAGAAAGCCGGATGACCTTTCAAAAAGTGGCTTTTATTTTAAAGAACTTAAGGGTAACCTTGATATAAAGAACGGTGTTTTAAAAACTAATACTATCGCCATGCAAAGTCCGATCTTTAATATGGCAGGAAACGGGAATGTTGACCTTAATAATGAGAGAATAGATTTAAATTTAGTAGTTGCTCCAATGGGAACCATAGATTTTCTGATCAGTAAAATTCCATTTGCAGGTTATATTCTCACAGGCAAAGATAAATCTATGGTAACCTTTTATCTTAAAGTTCAGGACAGCCTGTCTGAACCCAAAATTAAATATATCCCTTTTCAACACTGGCCTGTCAGTATATTCGGTTTTGTTAAACGTGCGTTTTTAACTCCTGGCCGATTGTACAAAGACATGACAGAAGTAAAAAAAGATTTTAAAGAATCTGACATCCTTCATAAAAGTAATGTGCCCTCCGCCTGGTACGATTAGGCAGCACAACTTAGGGGCAGGTTTAGAACTGGGATCTGGTAATACATAGTTGATGATTTTATTTCGTCCCCTGAATTGCTAAAGAATTTGAAGCAACAACTGGATTAACAAGGCTCCCTATCCCTTTAATTGTTATTTCAACTTTATCACCTGGTTTAAGATATACAGGGGGATTTCTTGCAAAACCAACGCCGCTTGGTGTGCCGGTCAAAATAAGGGTGCCGGGCAGAAGCGTGGTCTCTTCAGAAAGATATTCTATGATTTCGGCCACTGAAAATATCATATCTGACGTTACGGCATCTTGCATAACTTTATCGTTTAAATTACATTTAATTTGTAAATTCTGAGGGTTGGGAATCTCATCTGCCGTTATAATTGTCGGGCCCAAAGGGCAGAATGTATCGAAACTTTTACTTCTGGTCCATTGCATACCACCAGCTTTTTTTTGCCATCGCCTGGCAGATATATCGTTGGCTATGGTATATCCGAAAACATAATTTAGAGCCTGTTCTGCGGATATATTTTTAGCCGTTTTACCGATTATTACGGCAAGTTCAGCCTCATAATCGACTTCCGGAGGATTAAAACATGACTTTGGGATTACAACAGGATCGCCTGGATTATTGATGGAGGCAGGATTCTTCATAAATAATACTGGATATTTGGGGGGTTTTAAACCGGTTTCAGCCGCATGCTGATGAAAATTGAGTCCTATACACAGTATTGCAACAGGTTTTATAGGAGCCAGTAACTTTTTGACAGTTATTGTTTTGTCTGTATCTTTGGGCTTGGTTATAACGCCGACCATTAGATGTCAAGACTGAGCTATGGTGAAATTTGAAAACCTCTGGCTGTTTGAGCGCAGCGAGTTTCAGAGGTTTTCAAATTTTATTATAGCTCAGTGTTTGGTCGAAATTAGAGCCAAGCCCGTATCTTTGAAGCCGTTAAACAATTTTCCTTTAAGCAGAATTGCCGTTCCTTTCGAGTAGTTATGACCGTATTGAATTTGGTTTGTTTTATCTATAAAACGTATGATATGCATAAAAAAAGCCTTTCATTATAAAAGTATGACAAAATGTAAACA
>JAGGWL010000188.1 GCA_021157555.1 Deltaproteobacteria bacterium
TAAATCGTTTTCTGTAAACTCATCTGATTTTTGCCTGGTTTTTTTTAAATCAATTGGATTTTCAGAATTAGATTTTTGAGATTCTGTTATTCTGTTTTTATCTGAAATAGAGGAGGAGACAGTATTTTTATTACAAACAACGTTTAATTTGATAATCTCCATTTTTTTATCTCCTTATAAAATGCGGCGAAAATATCTTATTTCCGCCGCAATTTCCCTTCTCTATTGTTTGCTGCAAAGCCTGCTTAATTTTAAAACAGTCTTAATACGGATTGTGCTGATTGTGAAGCCATGCTCAGCGATGTAGTACCAAGAGCCTGGCGTGTCTGGAGCATAAGCATATTGGCTCCTTCTTCGTTAAGATCTGCATTTACAAGATTGGCAGAACCTTCTTCAAGGGTGTTTATCATATTTGTTGTAAAATCCTGCCTAGCAGTAACTATACCGAGGTTAGTCGCCAGTTCTTTGGATTTTGCCCTAAGCGTGTCTCTGGCAGTATCAAGAGTAGCAATGGCTGCATTTATAACCGTGGCGCAATTATCAGTACCATCAACCCAGGCACCTCCAGTATCCGAAGTAATATCAAGGCCGCCAGCGCATGCTTCAAACCCTGTTATTGTTAAACTTGCAGAATTGCTTGCAGGAGCAAATTGGACAGTTACTACGTCATCTGTTCCATCCAGAAGGTTTATTCCCTTATATCCTGAATCATCAGACATTTGGGTAATCTGACTAAGAACTTCTTCATACTGACATGCATATGTCACGTTTTCAGTTGTTGATGTTGCGGATAGAGCTGACTGCGCAAGCGCCTTGGCATTGGAAATAAGAGTTGTTATCCCTTCAAGACCGTTATTTGCAGCCTTGATTGTTTGAATAGCCTCAGACATGCCATCTTTACGAGAAGCCAGATCTGTTGCCCGCAAAGTATGCTCCTGCGCTGTAAAAAAGTTAATTGGATTATCCAGAGCTGAATTAACTTTTTTTCCTGATGAAAGCCTGGTCTGTGTTTTTTCCATCAATGTTTGTGTAGATTGAAGGCTGAATAAATTTTGCCTCATTCCTGCTGTTAATGTGATTCCTGCTGACATAATAACTCTCCTTTTCTAGGATTTTATGATTTGTTTGGCATTCTTGCCAGTTCCGATTATTAATTATTATTGCTGTTTAATTTTTACTATTTATTTTTTCCCCTCCTTTCTTTTGTTTTTGCTTCGTTAAAAATGATATCGGATATATATAAAAAAACTTTAGCAATTTTTTAATTTTTTTTTATCATGCGCCTGCTCGTGCAGTTATTTCGTCCACGTTCCTAACCCGGCATAGCCGGAACCAAAAAAAATTATCACGAAAACACGAAAGTACGAAAACACGAAAATTTGAAAGTTATTTCGTCCTCGTTCCCAAGATACTAAAGTAAAATTTTATCAGGCCGATATAGTAAACAGTACTTTTCAGGAACGGGAAGTATATGGGCAATCCATCATGCCAGTATTTAAAAGAAGAGGTGATATATGAATTTATTGGAAACAGATTTTACACAAAATATATTTGCAGCCCTTACAAGTCAGCCCGCGCAGCTTGAAAATTTGTCAAACAATGCTCTTTCTAATGGAATTGATCTATATACAAAAGAAGATTATAAGGGCGCGGTAAAGGAATTTAAAAGATCAATCGGTCTTTCACCAAATTCGCAATATTCTTCAGAAGCTTCTACTTATATGGCCAATGCCTACATTAAATTAGATGATATGGATCAAGCGATTAAAACATATCAAGCAGCGGTAAAGTTGAATCCTCTGGATGATGCTTTACATATCAAGCTTGGGAATTTTTATTTTGCTGAAAAAAAATATCAAGAAGCGGAACAGGAATATAGCGAAGCGGTAAAAATTAATCCTGATGCGGTTAATTATTATTCTTTGGGTCAGGCGCATCTTGCCACCGGCCGGCTTGGGGACGCTGAAAATGTTTTTAATAAAGTTAAAATCCTGGCTCCTGAAAATACGAACGGGGCATACGGGCTGGGTCTGGTACGCAGCAAACAGGGGCGTTTTGATGATGCTGTAACATTTTTTGAAGAAGCTATCCAAAAAAAAAAGGATTTTTATGATGCGTATGCCGAAATAGGTTATGCCTATGCAGATATGGGTTTAATGGATGATGCGCAGAAGATGGTCGATTTTTTGGAAAATAATAAATCATCGGATCTGGCAGATACGCTTAGCCGTTATATGTATAAGGTTGATCCTCCCCGTATTGAGTTTTCACTTTTTAGTAGTACTTTTCAATATACAATGCCCAGGAATACTTCCGTTGCAGATTTGGACTCTTATCTTGAAGCTCCAGGCGCCTCAAAATCTTTTACCATGGAATTTATCTTTAACAAGGAAATGGATAAAGCGTCTGTTGAAAATAAATTTAACTGGTCAATAAAAAGATCAACACAGAGCGGTCCAGGGCAGAGATATAATTTCGGAATGCCTGTTAATTCAACAGAGGTTAATATTTCGTTGTTACCAAATAACGTATTCTACGATGAAGAATCCTTAACCGCAGTTGTGACATTTGCAGTTAAACAGAATGAAGCCGGAGATGGAACAATAGACCCGTCGCATATTGAATTCAAGTTTAGCGGTAATGATAGTTTTGGCTTAAAAATGGATTCCAAGGGTGATCAGTTTACAGGCTTTTCAGGAGTGGTTTAATAGGTTTTGGGTGTTGGGTTTTGGGTGTTGGGTTTTAAATCTTTGGTTAGAAAAAAAGTTGAAATTAATCAGAAAAGGGAAATTGTTTTCTCCTTCTTTTTTATCTGTTAAAGGGAAAAAATGGCGCGAAAATTAAAAAAAATAATGGTAGTAGATGATGAGGTATTGATTTGCGAGCTGCTGGATGAGTTTTTAACGGTAAAGGGATATCAGGTTACTACTGCTTTCGGTGGAGAAGATGCTATTGTGAAATTCAAAACCGATAAACCGCATATGGTGCTGCTTGATATAAGGATGCAGGGAATGGACGGAATTGCTGTTCTTCAAACTATAAAAGATATGGACAGTGCTGCCGGAGTAATTATGCTTTCTGCTTTTGGAGATGTTACGACTATCCAAAAAGCAATGCAGGTGGGCGCTTATAAATATATCCAGAAACCGGTTGGATTTGGCATTTTACTAAATGCCCTGGAAGGTTGGAGAAGATTATAACTGCGTCTACTTGGGGAAGTAGGGGCGAACCTTGTGTTCGCCCTTCGCATATAAATTCATCATTTTATATAAAAAAAATTTAAAGTTTTTTTATTATTTGCCAATAAAAAAGAATAATAGAAGTTTTATTTGAAGGATACCTTGATTTGAAGATTCAAAAAAGGATAATTCTATGAGTGAATTAAATGGGTTTGATTTAAAGGAATGTCTTACCAATTCGATTGCTAATGTGTTTGACACAATGCTTTCCATGAATGTGGAATTTGGCGGGACATGCGAGGAATGTACAACAGGTGAGAGGATAGTAGGCACAGTCGGTTTTGCGGGAAAAGTAATGGGAAGCGTTAATCTGCATATTGGTAATAGCTTTGCGGAAATTATCACGGCTTCGATGCTTGGGATGGAAGTGGAAGAGATTGAATCCGATGAAGAAATTTATGATGTTATCGGCGAGTTGAGCAATATGATAGGGGGCGATCTTAAGTCACGTCTGTGTGATGCAGATCTTGAATGTCA
>JAGGWL010000166.1 GCA_021157555.1 Deltaproteobacteria bacterium
GCTCAATATATTTGTACAGAATTACTTTCTGGAAAAACTATCTCTGATGAACTAATAGATGTATCTTTTGATTATCTTTTAGAGGAATTAGCACTAAAGGAACAGACAGAGAAACCTGAACTTAATTGTTCTGAGACTACTGGCAAAATAACTGAATACAACGCTAAAACAAGCTTACAATCTCTTTCGAAAGTTAAAGGTGTTAATGCTTTATCTGAAAATCAAATGATAGAATTTTCACCAAATCTAACAATTCTATATGGAGCAAACAGTGCCGGAAAATCCGGATATATTCGATTGTTAAAAAAAGCTCTTTATTCAAAAGACAAAAGTGAAATACTTGGAGATATCAACAGTCCGGGAATTTCAGATAAAATCAACGCCAAATTTAAGTTTAGCACCTTACAAAAGCCTCTTATATATCCTGACGACAAAGAAGAAAAAGAATTTGAACAGATATCAGTTCTGGATGGGCTTGTTTGTCAAAAACATCTTTGCGATCGAAACGATTTCAGTTTCCGGCCTGCCGGACTGGCATTATTTTCTGAATTTAATACTGTACTTGAAAAAGTAAACAACAAGCTGTCAGCTTTCATACAGTCAAAATCTCATTACAATCCCTTTGCAGAAGATGGAATATTCTCGGGTGATTCCGAAATAAAAAAAATTCTATCAGAACTAACACATAAATCCAATCTTGATGAGCTGAAAAAAAATCATCTACCATTTACTGAAGAAGATATAAAATCAAAGGTAGCGGCAGAAAAGAAGTATGATGACTATAAAATTGCCATATTTCAAAAAGATAAAACAAAGAAAGAGCTGCGAAGTATAAAAAGTCAGATTGAAACAAAAAAGAAAAAATTAAACGACCTGAACAATCATTTTAAACAAGAGCAACTTGACCAAATAGCATCTTCATTTTCAGATTGTATAACCAAGCAGGAAATAGCAAAAAATGAGGGTATTGATAAGTTCAAGACAAAAAAAATAGAAGCTGTTGGATCCTCTGAATGGAAAGCTTTTATTCTATCTGCGGAAAAATTTGCTGAAAAACAAAAAGCAGATGATAAAGAATATCCAGAAGAAGGTGATTTTTGCATATTTTGTCAACAGCCGATACAAGATAATGAAACAATAAAACTTATAAATAGTTATTGGGACTACATAAAAAGCCTTGTAGAAAAAGAGGCAAAAGAAGCTACAGAAAAGGTTCAAAAATATAAAAATCAATATGAGAGGTTAGATTTTAATCTTTTCCCCGAAACCGACACATTAACAGTATGGTTGAAGGACAATCATCCAAAACATCTGGAAGAGATTAAAAACTCTATTGTTAATCAAAATGATCTCGCAAATTTAATTGCAAATAGCCTTGAAAAATTATCTGAAAATGCGCATACAAAAAGCCTTTTAGACTACTCTTTTTTTGATAAATTCGTAAAAGAAATTGATGAACAAATCAAATCATTAGAAAATACAGAGCAAACCAGGATATTATCAGAACTTGAAGGCGAAAGATCTATTTTCGTCATAAAGAAAAGCTCCAGCAAAGAATAAATGAAATAGAAAAGCTTCATCAAAATATGATAGCTGTTAATAAGGCAGATACCTTTAATAAGCGAACTTGGAAATCTAATTCGACTAACACAGAAAAGCAACTCTCTAATAAGTTTTTTAATAAAGATTATATTAATGCTTTCAATGAGGAATGTGAAAAATTAGATGGTAATTTTGGTATCGATGTTGACGCACGCAGTTCGGATGCACGGTCAAATAGGCAGCTTTTTTTAAAGGGAAATGCCCCATCGGTAATTCTCAGCGAAGGAGAGCAAAAAGTTATCGCTCTTGCTGATTTTATTGCAGAAAATGAAGTTTCAGAAATTAATACCGGAATGGTATTTGATGACCCTGTTACTTCTTTAGACGAAGAACGAAAATGCCATATTGCTGAACGTTTAGTTGCAATTGCTGAGTATAAGCAGGTTGTTGTGTTTACACATGATTTAGTCTTCGTGTCCAGCCTTGTTAACGCATCAGAATCGAAGAAAATTGAACTCCGGTGTCACTGGGTAGAAAAAAATGATAATTCAATAGGCATTATTTGGTTAGACAACTCCCCATCATTTGAGAAAAAGTATAAAAAGTCAGGAATCGCGCAGGATTTTTGTCAAAATGCGAAAAAGGCTCCACCTGAAAAAAGAGAAATTCTGGTAAAATCCGGATTTGCTGCCTTAAGGTCATCATATGAAGCATTTGTGATATTTGATTTACTTTCAGGTGTTGTACAAAGGTTTAATGACCGTGTAAGTGTTGATAGTCTAACCGGTGTCCATGTTGACCAACATATTGTATCAGAAATCTTAGATGCCTTTGGATTGGCTTGCCGTTATATGGAGGGACATAGTCACAGTGATAAATACTCAGTAAAAAAACCAACGCCTGATGCGCTGAATGAAGAAATCGAAAGATTCAATTCCTTAAAAAAGGAGATTAAAAAATATAAAAAATCTGTAGAGGTCGCTCCATGATCCGACCTCCCAACCAATCCGAAATAGTCCTCTACACCACCCCAGATGGCACAGTCAAAATTGACACAGTCTTCCAAAACGAAACCATCTGGCTGACCCAGAAAAAAATGGCAGAGCTCTTTGATGTCCAGCGGCCAGCCATTACAAAACACCTGAAAAACATATTTGAAAGCGGTGAATTGGCCGAACAAGTGGTAAGTTCCATTTTGGAACATACCACTCAGCATGGCGCCACAGATAATGGACAATTGATAGTGGATAATTGATAGTGTTTGTTATATGAAGGATAATATTGTTAAAGAC
>JAGGWL010000238.1 GCA_021157555.1 Deltaproteobacteria bacterium
CCTCAATGGAAGAAGTTGTCAGCGCTGTCAGCCGGGCGGGATATAAGCATGTGCTGCTTGTGCCTTTGATGCTTGTAGCCGGAGTCCATTTTATGGAAGACATGGCCGGCGACGAAGATTCATGGAAAACAGCCTTTAAAGCAAAAAACATTTCCGTATCACTGGAGCAGGATGGATTAGGCCTGAACAGCAATATTATCGATATATTCTGCCGACATATTCACGATGCCCTTGATATTATTCCATCAGGGAAATAGCGAAAATCGGGATTCTTACAACTTCTTTAAAAATAGTTTCCGCTGTTTTACCTTTTAGGGAACTTCTAAAAAATAATCTACTCATATCGTGCAGAATTTTTGTTCGTCTTCAAGGCGTGATGGCAAGTGCATAGTGAGCTATGTGCCTGTTATCACAACGTAGAAGACGGGCAAAAGGGCAAGCAGGATGGGTAGATTATTTTTTGGAAATTCCCTTAGGAACGTGGACGAAATAACTTCCACAAGTAGGCGCACAGATTTAGGTTAGGTTTGTTCGATCTGCCCGATTTTAAACAGGCACAAAAGTTGAAGGAATAGCAAGCTATTTCAATATTTTTGTGCTTTCAGATCGGGCAAAGATGGCCTGAAGCTGTGATGTATAGTTGGGTAAGTTATTTCGTCCACGTTCCTTATATAAACAAAATCGATCCCTCCAAGACCTGATAAGGAATGTACGTGGTTTGTCTGTTTTCTGAACTCCCACATTAAACATATCCGGCAATTATGGCGGAATCATTGACCGATTCAAAATCGATTCTATGAAGTTTTTTTACACCGGCTTCCGTCAGCATGTCCATTATCTGCTGCTCGGAATACGACCGGCCGGACGGTGTACCCAAAAGCATGTTAAGCGCAAAAAGGGCCGGGAAAAGAGGGCCATCCATATTATTGTTCAAAATAAAATCGTGGATCAGAATCATACCGCCCGGTTCCAGCGCTGAAACAGCCCGGCCTATTATTTTGCGGCAATCTTCGGGAGATTCACTATGAAGAATATGTGACAGCCAGGCCGCATCAAACTTGCCCTTAATATCTTCGGCCGTATAATCTCCTCCCTTAAAATTGATTCTTTCAGCCAGGTTGAAACGGTCAATAATCTTTTCAGCAACCGGCCGGGTGGCAGGCAAATCAAAGACAGTGGCTTTAAGATCCGGATACTGCATGCAAAAATGGATGGCATAGGTTCCGGGCCCGCCTCCCATATCTATCAGATGGCGCCGGCCGGAAAGATCTATTAGAGCCGCCACCGCCGGTGCCATGGTCATGGCAAGATTAAACATCCCCATGAGAAAGTTTTCCCTTTCCTCTTTTTCCGCATGAAACACCTTGTCTCTCAGGGGCCTGCCGTCAATAACAGCCTGATCAAGACGATTCCAGGATTCAACCAGACGATGATGAAGCATTATAATATGCCCCAAATATTTTGGGGAGTCTTTGATAAGGAAAACAGCGCTTAAATGGGTGTTGGCGTATTTATTGTCTTTTTTTTTGAGAAAATCCATTGCTGCCAAGGCGTTTAACAGCATTATTGTCCCCCTTGCGCCGCTGTTCAGTTTTTCGGTAATTTCCTCGGCGGTCATACTTTCTTTGCCAAATATGGTAAAGATATCCAGCTTAACTGCCGCATGCAGGGCGCAGGTTTCCCAGTAACTGCCGGACATCTTTAATATTTTTCCCGGGTTCAATTCTTGTGTGGACATTGTGCCTCCTGTTTAAGGCCGGAGTAAGAATAAGTGGCCGAGGCCGAATTTATTTATGTAAAAGTCTATAGTTGTTTCTTCAAAAGTTTGTAAGTAATATCATATATTATACTTCTCGGGCCAACAGCTACAATATTTATAATCTGTTTTAAAGATATCTTATAAATAATCCCGAAGCGGCCTGTTCTAAAACTTTTTAACCCTGTCAGTTCACCCTTCAATGATTTTCCAGAGTGGGGATTTGATAAAATAATTTCAAGAGATGACTTAATCTTTGTCTTTATTTCAGGATGTGCCTGCCGGATAAAATCTGCTGTTTCATCCGACATTCCAAGCCTGTAAGCCGTCGGCATATGTTTGGCTCCTGAGAGGTTGTTCAAACATGATCATTTGATGCTAAAATAACTCCTCAAGCGTATAAAGCCTGGTCTTTTGCTTGAGCGCTGCAAGCCCCTGTTTAATTTCGTCCATCATGTCCCGATCGGAAATAATTGCAAGAGTTTCTTTCCAGCTTTCAAATTCATCCGGGCTTACCAGCACGGCTGATGGTCTACCGTTTTTTGTGATTATAATCTCTTCATCAGTTGAGTGGACTTTTTCAACAAGCTCGCTAAGCTTCATCTTAACTTCGGACAATGATAATATCTGCATAAAAACACCTCTTTTTTAGTTGACCAGAATTATAGTCATATACTAAATGAGAGTCAATCAATAAATTAAAAGTGCTATTTTCTTCACCGGAAAAGTATTCTTAACAACTTTTGCATATTTTTTGGCTATTTCTGCAGCTTGTTTTTTTCTTCGTCTGTATTACCGCCAAAAATAGCGGGTACTAAGGATTCATGATGCATGTTTATTATTCAACCTATCCTGCAAAGCGCTCTGTCAAATCGACCAAGCATGCCTTAAGTTCCGATGCGTTGGCGCTGGTTGTTATAATGTCAAATTTTTCCATTGACTTTGCAATCGTTCCATTTTTTTGGCAACTGCTGTTTTGCTCATCTATCTCCCTAATGCTAAATTTTCCTCCCTGGTTATATCCCAATGTCATCCTTTTTTTATTTCCCAGACCAGAGGCTCATCTTCAACAAAACTGCCCGATGTAAAAAAAATCGGTTCAATGCGGTTATCGATTTACCCTTATCTGTTATTTTTGGGGGAGCTGGAATCCATTGATTTCAAGTAATTTTAGGCTCACTCTTTTGCGGGAATAACGCCATTTTGACTTTTTACAAATTCATCAATAATGGCCAAGTCATGCTCTACGTCCTTCCAAATAACACGCTGAAGAATTTTGTATAACAAATTTCTACGATAGCTCCGCAATCGCATCCCTGAATCACAGGGACAGGATTCGTGGCCTTTGGGCTGGTTTTTTCTTGCCAATAGTCGCATAAAACCTACTATAGTAGAATCTGCTGACCGGCCCAGCAGTTCAGCATAAAATTCGAGAATGCCCTTTGAAAAGTGTGAGCGTTCGCCCCAGGATAGCGGTGGTTCTCCATACTCGTTGAAATAAGTTTGCCAGGCCAGAAAAGGAGCTACAAGATTATTGAGAAAATCTGCGATTGTCGAGTCGGGCTGCCAATACATACCGATTTCAGCTTGAACTCCCAGGCAGGCCATGCCGTAAGGCATGATATGACGATCGATATTTTCGAGAGGCAATTTGGAGTCATTGCAAAACATTCGAGGCGCTGCTTTCGGGTAATTGTTAGGAATCAGGAGGACTATCCCATATTCGAACGGCCGGCTAATATCCGGAATGTGAAGACTGTATGTCCCATAAACAACCGCATGTTCCTGCTTTAGTCCGCGCATACACTATTTATTTTAAAACCCGGTCCAACTACGGCCAGCCTCATAAGCGGACATGTTGTGGCCAGTGCATCCCGTTCCCGGCGAAACAGTTTGCGATTATTTTCATACCATCGTGCCATTACAGGTATGCCCACGGTTTGGGGGAATTCTTGCTGCGATAAAAGGATGTCATCTTTTATTATTACCTTTAATTTAGAATTTTAAAAAGCTCCGCCTTATGACTGCGGAGCTTAATGTTTTACTTTGGGCTATGTCACCTCTTCTTGCGGATTGTTTCCACGACAGCTGTTTTTTTGCGCCTTTCCGCTTCTCTAACAGGAATAAACCTGCCAGAACTAGCATCACGGCCTACTTTGAAAGCCTCTGTTTTTTTCTTTCTGGGCATTCAATACACCTCCCTTCACCGGTCAGATTAAAAACTGTTTTATGGTAAAAAAAATAAAATATTACATTGTTATTGACAGATCCCCCCTCAAATATGAATTGGTTAAAATATTTTTTAGTCCATCGTAGTTTTTACAGAAAACCCTAAAGGCCTTACCATTCGGGGTTTCTATTTTATAAACCTTATTCCAATGCCATTAATATATTCATAATTCGGTGGTCATAAATTCTCTCTTTCAACACGTCGTTCAACAACTTGATCTGAAACACCGAACTGTCTACATAGGGTGGGGCTAATACTTGAGAGAACCGCCCCTGGATCAGTCTTCACAAGATCAATCAAGCCGGCTTCTTGTGTTTTATGAAGACAAATTTCCAGTTCAGAAATTAGTCTTTCTCTTGGGACTAAAATACGACCTGCAAATTCATTAGCCTGGTATTCAAAAAAACCATACTCCCTGTCAGGAATATGCAACATGAATTCTTTCCAAGCCGATGAATTTGTAATAGAAAAAGATGGATAAATGTTTTTGTGCAAGAAAAAATGGCCAAGTTCATGAGTGAAAGAAAACCGAAGCCTATTCATGTACTTTTCATTCATATAACAATTATAATCGGCTACAATACCTGTAAGATCTATCCTTAAATAGGCATCAATATCTAACTCGCGAAGCAGATCGTGTTGGGGTTCAATATTTAACTTCAAACGTTGTTCAATGATATTCTCGATATCAACGGGTAAAGTCGCTTCAGGCCAAAATTTAGCCCTGAAATTTTCTGCTTCTTGCCAAATTTTTTCTTTTGAAATGTAGGGACATTTAAAACTTGCGATGTCTTGCATTAACCGTCTCCTCTGATTTTTCTAATCAGGTTCTCAAGTTCCTCTTGTGTGGGTTTTTCGCTTCTAACTGTCCTGAAAAACATTGGTAAGGCGTTGAGAATTTTTTGATCAGAAAGAATATCCTTGGGAATAATTCCTGCGTCAATTGATGCTTTATCCATAAGTTCATTGTACAATTCCGAATCTTTTTCGATAGTAAGAACTTTTGTGATTTGATTAAGTTTTTCAATATCTTGCGGCGGGGCTAAGACCCCTCTTTCCACCTTGCTCCAGTTGCTTGCATCTTTTGACAAACGACGGCAAAATTCCCTTAGCCCGATATTCCTTTCAATTCTCAGGGATTTAATGAATTCACCAAACATGACGACCTCCTTTTTTTCGACTCCTTGATTGTTATTAAGTTCCTTAGTTCCAAACTAAGGAACTGTGGTATACCTTATACCATGTGGTAATAATAATACCACAAAAAAAGGGCTTGTCAAGATTTTTTAAACAATTTTTTATCACAAAAGTAATGCGTAATTAGATAGCAAGATACTGTATACTGCATATAATGATGCCACTTTAGGTAATGTCAACCTTTTCTTGCGGTTTTTCGTATACCGTGGTATTAAATATTTATTATGCAACTTCGTAATATTGCCAAGGTTCAAAGCGGACATCACAGCCGTGGAAAAATTGAGCCCAATAAGGATGGGACTCATTACCTTTTACAGGCCAGGGATGTGGACGCTTATCGGTTTTCATATCGGCCGGATACTCTGATTCGTTTTAGCCCGGTTTTGTCTCGCAAAGACTGGATTTTGCAGTCAGGGGACGTGCTGTTTATGGCACGGGGGGCGCGAAATTATTCGGTGATATTACATGAGATACC
>JAGGWL010000318.1 GCA_021157555.1 Deltaproteobacteria bacterium
CCGGATGAAGGAGGGCACCAGATTGAGATTGAGCAAGAGATCCAGCGTCATGAACTAAGCGACTCATTTTCTTTTATCGGATCAGTTGCAGACCAGGACAAATGGGAATTATACAGAAGTGCCGATTTATTTGTTCTCCCAACCCATAGTGAAAACTTTGGGATAGTAATTGCAGAGGCGCTTGCCAGCGGCACACCGGTCATCACCACCAAAGGAACACCGTGGAAAGAATTGGTAGAGAATAAATGTGGATGGTGGATTGATATTGGTGTTGAACCTTTGGCAGAGGCTTTAACTAAAGCGATGAATCTGTCACCGGAAGAGCGGCAGACCATGGGTCAGCGTGGTCGCCGGCTTGTTGAACAAAACTATTCCTGGGACAAGATCGGCCAGGATATGGTCTCTGTGTATGAATGGGTGTTGAAAGGTGGCGATGTACCAGAGTTTGTAATAATTGATAGCTGAAATCATCGGTCTCTTTCTCTTTGTGCATGGATAGGTTGATATGCAAAAAGTATGATCGAATGAACATGCAGAACAGGACAATCTCCTGCGTATATTTGTTGCATTTCTTTAGGAGTAAATAATGTCAGTAATTTTAGGTATAAATGCATTTCATGCTGATTCTGCAGCATGCTTGCTGATTGATGGCATTTTGGTCTCCGCTATTGCTGAAGAACGCTTAGGGAAAAGAATAAAGCATAATCCTCAGTTTCCTGCCGATGCCATACGCCGGGTGTTAAAAGAATCTGGGGTGTCGCTTTCCGATGTTACTCATGTTGCAATTGCTCGTGATACCGGTGCCAACAAATCTCCAAAAATCAAGTATGTACTTTCCAATCTAGGAAAGAGCTATAAAGCAGTTATTGAACACTATCGACGCAGACAGCGAATGGATGATGTTGTCAGTAATTTGGCAGAAATCTGTGGTGTAAAGCCATCAAAGGTCAATTTTGAAACTGTGAATGTTGAACACCATTTGGCGCACATTGCCAGTTCCTATTATGTCTCGCCACTAAGAGATGGGATAACGGCAGGTTTCTCTTATGATGCATCAGGTGATTTTGTCAGCGGCATGGCTACTCGTTGTGATGGAAACAACATTGAAATCTTGGACAAAGTTTTTCTTCCGCATAGTTTAGGTTTTTTTTATACCGCAATTTGTCAATATATCGGTTTTGAAGAATTTGGAGAAGAATACAAAGTGATGGGGCTTGCCCCCTATGGAGAAGATCTGTACCAGGAGCAGATGCAGAAGTTGGTGAGCTGGGATGATTCCTGTTGGTATAAACTGAACACGAAATATTTTGGCATGCATGAAGGTGGAGAAAGTGGTGGTGTTGATGAGCGTGGTCATATTCTTATGGGGAGACTGTACAAAGACAAGTTTCTTGATTTGTTTGGCGGTGCAGCCCGTAAAGATAATGAACCAATTACACAACGAGAAATGGATATTGCGAAATCGTGCCAGAAACATTTTGAAAAAGCCGCTATCCATTGCATGAAACGTCTTCATTCCTTGGTTCCAACAGATCAATTAGTCCTTGCTGGGGGCTGTGCCCTCAATGGAGTAACCAATGCACGGATTCTCAAGGAAACACCTTTTAAGAAAACATACATCCAATGTGCAGCATCTGACGATGGCACATCAATTGGTGCGGCTTATTATTGTTACCACAATGTACTTGGTGAATCTAAACAGTATTACATGGATCATGCCTATTTGGGGCCCAGTTACGATGATACGGTGCTGGCAGAGGCTGCAGGGAAAACAGAGTTCCCTTCACAATTATTCTCCGATACAGACCTATTTAAGTATGTGGCAAAATTGATTTCTGAAGGAAAAGTTGTTGGATGGTACCAAGGACCGAGCGAGTGGGGGCCAAGAGCATTAGGAAACAGGTCTATTCTTGGTGATCCAACACGTCTGGACATGAAAGATATTATCAACAAGAAGATCAAAAAAAGAGAGTCGTTCAGACCTTTTGCCCCAACTGTCTTAAAAGAACATATTGCCAACTATTTTGAACAGGATGTTCTTAGCCCATTTATGATGCATGTGGTTAAAGTTCGCAAGAAATGGAGAGAGAGAATGCCCGCAATAACCCATGTGGACGGTACGGCTCGTATACAGTCCATTGCGAAGTCTACAAACCCACGATATTATGAGTTGATTGATACATTTCGAAAATTAACTGGTGTTGCCGTACTACTCAATACCAGCTTCAATGAAAATGAGCCGATTGTTGACACCCCAGAACAGGCAGTTTCCTGTTTTTTACGCACGGATATGGATGTTTTAGTTCTTGGAAACAATGTGATTGAAAAATGACTGATCATACAATCCCGGAATATGGCTGGAAAGATAGTGCTGCCACTTGTGCCCATGCATACCTGCTCTCAGGAATAGAGAAAGCTTTGGCTGACTGGCAGTCTTCCGTTAATCTTACGGACAATACCAATCTGCGTTTGTTTGATGCCGGTTGTGGCAATGGATACCTGGCCCATGCCATGGCAAAGAAAGGTTTTGAAGTAGCAGGTTGCGACTTTAGTCAGGAGGGGATTACCCGGGCCAAGTCGTTAATGCCAGATTCCCGCTTTGAAGTGATGTCTGTTTATGACAATATGGCCGAGATTTTCGGGGGGGGGGAGTGGGATATTGTCCTCTCGTCAGAGGTTATTGAACATTTATATGATCCCAGGAAATTGATCCGAAATGTTCTGCCCATGCTGCGACCTGGCGGCCTGTTTATTGTGACCACACCGTATCATGGTTATCTGAAAAACCTGGTAATGGCACTTTCCGGAAAATTGGATAATCATTTTACTGCGCTTTGGGATGGTGGGCATATCAAGTTTTGGTCGCGCCAAACACTTACAAGCATTTTACGTGAGTCAGGTTTTAAAATTGGAGGCTTTTATGGAGTAGGC
>JAGGWL010000083.1 GCA_021157555.1 Deltaproteobacteria bacterium
CTACAATATGAGACGGCGCTTTGGCAAGAAAGTCATCATTCCCAAGTTTCTTTACAACACTTCTTAATTCTTTTGTTAACTTAGTCAACTCTTTTTCCAGACGGCTAATCTCCTGATTAAAATCGACCACTCCCTCTAACGGAACAAATATAGTAGCTCCTTTTATTACCGCTGTCGCCGACGCGCTCGGCCGCTCCACAAAATCTGCAGCGGAAAGCGATTTTAATCCAGCAAGATTAATTGTAATTTCCTTATTACTGTTTACAGTATCAATAAGACTCTGTTCAACAGACTGCACCATGCCTGTAAGGGCAAGAGATGGCGGTATTTTCATTTCTCCCCTGATATTTCTAATTCCGGTTACAATTTCCATAATCAGGTTCATTTTAGACTCGGCTTCAAGATCTTTAACTATACCTGATTCGTCAAGGCCATATGCAGGGAATGATGCTGTCATAATAGAACCTGATGTACCTGGCAATTTATGCCATATCTCTTCAGTGACAAAAGGTATAAAAGGATGAAGGAGTTTAAGGATATCATGCAGAACACGCCAGAGGACACTCATTGCTGCCGTACGTTGTTGATCACCATGATCTCCATACAGGGCAGGTTTGACAACTTCGAGATACCAGTCACAAAATTCATGCCAGACAAAATTGTATAATCCGCCGGCTGCATCATTAAATTTATACTCATCCAATGATACAGCAACATTATTAATAACACTTTTTAATCTTGATATAATCCATTTATCAGGGAGGGAAAGTGATAATTTTTTAAGGTCAAGCTCAATTTTATCAAAATTACCGTCCGATATATGCATCATTGCAAAACGTGATGCATTCCAAATTTTATTTATAAAATGACGATAGCCATCTACGCGCTTTTCAGACATTTTAATATCTCTACCCTGCGCTGCAAATGCTGCCAGGGTAAAACGGAACGCGTCAGTGCCGAATTTGTCTATTATTGTTAAGGGGTCAACAACATTCCCCTTTGATTTACTCATTTTTTTTCCGTTTTCATCCCTGACCAGAGCATGTACGTATACATCCTTAAAAGGAACCTCCTTTCTGAAATGAATACCCATCATCATCATTCTCGCAACCCAGAAAAACAGAATATCAAAGCCTGTTACAAGAACTGAAGTAGGATAAAATTTATTTACAAGATCAGTTTTGTCAGGCCAGCCCATTGTAGAAAACGGCCATAAAGCGGAACTAAACCAGGTATCAAGGACATCTGTTTCCTGTGTAAGGCTGCTGCTGCCGCATTCAATACATTTCACAGGGTCCTCAGTTGCAACAATAAGATTACCACACTCATCGCAAGTCCAAACCGGTATCTGGTGTCCCCACCATATCTGCCTGGAAATACACCAGTCCTTGATATTTTCCATCCAGTCAAAATATGTCTTCGCCCATATCTCAGGTATAATCCTGGTTTCACCCTGCTTAACCGCATTAATCGCCTTCTCTGCCAGAGGTTTTATTTTGACAAACCACTGTTTGGAAAGATTCGGCTCTACAATCGTTCTGCATCTGTAACAATGACCAACCCCATGCTTGTAAGGTTCAATTTTTTTCACAAGGCCATCGGCTTCAAGGGCTTTAATAACGGCCTCACGGCATTCAAAACGATCCATACCTGCAAAAACACCTGCTTCGGATGTCATAAATCCCTTATCATCAATCACTTTGAGCGAAGGAAGCTTATGACTGCTTCCGATAACAAAATCATTGGGATCATGTGCCGGGGTGACCTTTAATGCACCTGTACCAAATGATATGCCGACATATTTATCTCTTATTATCGGAATTGTTCTTCCTGTTAAAGGAAGAACAATCTGATCTGATGGAATATTCGCATATCTTTCATCATCCGGATTAATTGCAACTGCTGTATCACCAAACATGGTCTCAGGTCTTGTTGTTGCTACAATGAGGCCACCGGTGCCACCTGTAAAAGGATAAAATATATGATAAAGGAAACCGTCGATCTCTTCATGTTCCACTTCAAGATCAGAAAGAGCAGTACCGCACCTGGGGCACCAGTTAATTATATAATTACCTTTATAAATAAGCCCTTCTTCATAAAGCTGTACAAAAACTTTTCTCACCGCACGAGACAGGCCATCATCCATGGTAAAGCGCTCGCGATCCCAGTCACAGGAAGCACCCAACCGCTTAAGTTGATTTATAATAGCGCCACCGGATTCCTTGCGCCATTCCCATACAGCCTCAATAAATTTCTCTCTACCGAGCTGTTCGCGGCTTAAACCTTTAGCCTGGAGCATTTTTTCAACTACATTTTGCGTAGCAATGCCGGCATGGTCTGTTCCCGGTATCCATAAGACGTTGTCACCACATAAGCGTCTATAGCGGCATAAAATATCCTGCATCGTTATATTTAAGGCATGTCCCATATGAAGAACGCCTGTAACATTAGGCGGAGGAATAACTATGGAATATGAAGGTTTTTCACTTTTTTCAGTAGCAGCAAAAAGCTTTTCTTTTTCCCAAATATCATACCAGCGTTTCTCCACGGCATGCGGTTCATAAGCTTTATTCAACAAATCGGAATTCATGGAATTCTCCCGAAGCTATAAGTTTAAATAAGGAGTTTTTATAACACTACAGCGTCACTTAACTTCATAAACACAATATATAGGCTTGCAAAGTCCATATCACATCACCATGTAGTATGCTCAGCATGTAATGTAATGCGTAAAACATGAATGTGTCGCCGTAGTGATAACATATTAAATTTGTACAAAATTAAATTTGACAAAACAAGAAAGAAAAAATATTTAGAAACGGGGACAAATAATTTTCACAAGCAGGCACATATAGCTCACATTTCGCACTATTAGATAATAATTTTTCTAATTTTATTCTTTGATATTTTTTTTATAAAGGTATCAACTAATAATGTTCATTAGTTAAAATCAAAGTTCCACCATCCATTTTGTAAAGAATCATACACGCTGGATGGAACCCTTAGTAGTTTTAATAACAAATTGTGCAATTTAGTTACGCCCTTAACTGTAGATTGTAATATCCTCTCATCTTTTGTGATTAAAGCCAGGTGCACATTGCGAAAGAAATAGCGAATATTATTCCAGGTCGGTGTCTTTGTTTTCATCCTTGCCGGCAAAATAGGAAGTTTTTCAATTTGCTCTTCTACCATTTGCCTGCGAATGTTTCTTTCGATTAAG